>JANOEV010000535.1:0-9182 GCA_031413695.1 Burkholderiales bacterium | reverse complement strand
CCCCGATCCTGACGCCCCGTGACCGGGTTGGTCGTGGTTGCGCAACCGGTGACGGCCAGCGCGAAAATAGCTGCGGCAATTCTGATTCGAGAAAAAAGCATGCCTGATGTTTCTACCGGGTGGTTTGCCATCGCAAAATTGTACGCCGCCATGTGGCGATGAGCCATAAACAAAAAAGGCAACCTGATGGTTGCCTTTTTAGGTATCGCGCGTTGCGGCCTACTCTGCCGTGTCAGCAGTTTTGCCTGCGCTGGTGCGTGAATAACGCTGCTTGAACTTGTCGATACGGCCGGCGGTATCCATGATCTTGTGTTTGCCGGTGTAAAACGGATGCGACTCAGACGAGATCTCGATGCGGATGACCGGATACTCTTTGCCGTCCGTCCACTTCATTTTTTCTTTGCCCTTGGTTTCGGCAGTGGTCTTGGTCAGGAATTTGAAATCACACGACGAGTCAAAAAAAATGACTTCTTGGGTCGCAGGATGGATGTCAGCTTTCATTTGGAATTACCTTTCTTTCCGTAAAGGGTTCACCGTTGTGAACCTCTATGCGAACAAGCGCTAGTGCGTGATGGAGGACAATTTTGACCCGCGATCCGCTAAATTGGCCCCGGGAACCCGAAATTATGCACAAAAATGCCCAATTAAGCAACGTGTTAGCTCTGTTAAAGTGCTGGAATGGAAAAAGACAACAATACAGCCGGCACCGCTGAAAACAGTGCAAAAACAGATCAAAAGGCACCCGAGCCCAAGGATTTGGTCGTCAAAACCCGCCATAAAGCCAAAATTGGCGGCAAGTTATTGGCCTATACCGCTACCTGCGGCACCTGGGTTTTGAATGAGGAGGAGGACAAAGACGGCGAACATTTAGGCCAAAAGCCTAAATCAGCAATGTTTTTTACCGCCTATACCTTGGACGGCACCAGGGATCTTGCCAAGCGGCCGGTGATGTTTTGTTTTAACGGCGGCCCCGGCTCAAGTTCCGTGTGGGTGCACATGGGACTGTTCGGGCCAAAACGTGTCGAACTCGATCACGAAGGCAACGCGGGACCGCCGCCATATCGCTTGATCGACAATGACTATTCGATGCTGGCTGGCACGGATCTGGTATTTATCGACCCGATTGGCACCGGATACTCGCGCATGGTCGAGGGTGAAAAGACCAAGGAATTTCACGAATACCAGCGTGATCTCGAGAGCGTCGGCGCGTTTATTCGTTTGTATGTTTCGCGTAATGAGCGCTGGGCCAGCCCGAAATTTATCGCCGGCGAAAGTTACGGCACCACCCGCGCGTGCGGATTGGCCGGATTGTTGCAGGACAAACACGGCATGTATTTGAACGGCCTGTTGCTGATATCGGTCGCGCTTGATTTTCAGACATTACGATTTGACCAGGGCAATGACATGGCGCCAACGATGTATCTGCCAACCTATGCCGCAACTGCATGGCAGCACAAAAAATTATCCGCCGATTTGCAAAAAAAATCCCTCGCCAACCTGTTGAAAGAAGTTGAAGCCTTCACCGAAACCGAATATGCCGCCGCGTTGTTCAAGGGTGACAAATTGCCGTTGAAGGAATTCAATTCGATAGCCGATAGAGTTGCCCGCTATACCGGGCTGTCAACGGCATACGTGAAATCGACCAAGCTGCGTGTGCATATCCATCGTTTTTGCAAAGAACTTTTGCGCGGCGAAGGCAAAACGGTTGGTCGTCTCGACAGCCGTTTTACGTCAAATGACCGTGATAGCGCCGGCGAACATTTTGAATTTGACCCGGCCATGGTTGCCATCAGTGGCGCGTTCTCGTCGACCTTTAACGATTACGTGCGCAGTTCGCTGGGATTTAAAACCGACCTTGATTACCGTGTATCCGCCGGGTTTTACTTGAACTGTGGCTGGAAGGATTTTGCCAATCGGTACGTCAATGTCGGAGAGACACTGCGGCGTGCGATGACCATGAACCCGCATTTGAAAGTGTTTGTTGCCAACGGCTATTTTGATCTGGCCACACCGCATTTTGCCAGCGACTACACCATGAATCACCTGATGTTGGATGCGCCACTGGACAAAAATATTTCGACCAGTTACTACGAAGCCGGCCACATGATGTACGCCCATGCCCCGTCACTGATCAAGATGGCGGCAGATATGCGTGGTTTCGTCCAAGACGCATTGCGCCAGTCCAAGAAGTAGTCGCTTGCGGATTTCCCCGATCACGTTGATGGAGAAAATATGAGTCCAGCTGCAAGATCATTGTTTGCGTTTGGCTGTTATCTACTCCCGTTGGGGCTGATATTGTTATTGGTTCCCAACCTGCTGCTCGGGCTGTTCCAGATCCCGGCAACGGCGGAGGTGTGGATACGCGTTGTCGGCATGCTGGTGTTTTTTCTGAGCGTTTATTATTTCATCGCCGCACGCGCAGAGTTACGTCTGTTTATGCGCTGGTCGGCGTGGCTGCGCGCATCCGTGTTTGTTTTCTTTTGCATTTTTGTGTGGCTCGGTCTCGCGCCGGCCACGCTAATCTTGTTGGGCGCAGCTGATCTGGCGGGCGCCGCATGGACATGGGTTGCCCTTCGCAAGCAGCCTGTTATCGCCTGACGGCTTTATAAAACCGTTCTAGTCGAGCGTTATGCCGCTTTGCTTGATCAGCCCCGCACGGCCCGGCGTGGCGAAGGCGGCATCGGTTGCAGCCTGCTCAAACAGCGATGCAACGCCGGATAGCGCCGGGCTGCGTTTTGGACCGATGACACCAATGACCTTGAGCGCGCCGCTGCCGATGTGCGGACCCATGCCGTCCATGGCGATCCGCATCTGTCGTACCGGGTAGGCGGTTTGCCGCGCAATGGCAAATGGTGCAACCGCCAGAAAACAGACGATGGCGACAAATGTTCGGCGCGGTTGGTGTTCATGGTGCACTGCTCAAGGAATTTGTGCCGGCAGCTTGAATCGTGAGTCCAACAGGCTGTCCAACCCGAATTGCGCCAGCACCGCCACCAACCGATCGCCTGACGCGCGCTTTGGTTTGCCGGTATGGCGGGCAATGATGAGTTCGTTTTTCATGCTGTGTTCCCAGCCGACCAATTCAGTCACAGTCACCTGGTAACCCCATGCTTCAAGGTAAAGGCCACGCAAAACATTGGTGATCTGGCTGCCGATTTCGCGGGTGTGCAGCGGGTGCCGCCAGAGTTCCGCCAGCGGCGTGCGTGACAGCGATTGTGCCTTGTCGGCATTCAGGGCACGGGAGACCTCGGCTTGACAACAGGGTGCCAGCACCATGAATTTAGCGTGTTTGCCGAGGCCAAACGCAATCGCGTCATCGGTGGCGGTATCACAAGCGTGTAACGCCGTGACCACGTCGATTTGCGCCGGCAACGCGGCAGATTGTGCTGACGCAGCCACGCTTGTTGCGAGAAATGACATATGCTCAAAACCGAGCCGCGCCGCCAGGGCGTGCGACTTTTCAACCAGCTCCGGACGTGCTTCAATGCCGTAGATATGGCCCGCGTGGCCCGGCGCGAAAAACAGATCGTAAATAATGAACCCCAAATACGATTTGCCGGCACCGTGATCTGCAAGCGTAACGTTGCCGTCGCCTGCGGCCAACTCAAGCAACAGTTTTTCGATGAACTGGTACAGGTGATAGACCTGCTTGAGTTTGCGGCGCGAATCCTGGTTGAGGCGGCCATCGCGGGTGAGAATATGCAGCTCCTTGAGCAGCTCGATCGATTGGCCGGGGCGGATTTCCGCGGCAATCGCATCAACCGTTTGGTGTGCGGCTTTCATGTCTGGACATCCTTTGGCGGCAATGGTTGTGCTTCATCCGCCGGGTTCGATCGTCCGACTGCCAGCGCGGCCCAGCCGGCATGCCCAAGTTTTTCAAGTGTCTTGACATTCTGTTCAAAGATACGCGCCGCATCTGGAAATGCCTCAACCGCCTGATCAATACTGTCTTCACGCAACAAATGTAGTGTCGGATAGGGTGCGCGATTGGTGAAGTTGGAAATGTCGTCAGATGAGGTTCCGGCAAACTGAAACTGCGGATGAAAGCTGGCGAGTTGAATGGTTCCATCAAGATCAAGATCTTCTAGCAAGGCGTCGGCAACGGCAAGAAAGTCATTGAAGTCCAAAAAATCCGATAGGCAATCTGGTGCCATTAATACTGTCGTGCTGCGGACAGACGCTTCAATAGCTATCAATGATTTCAGTTCTTTGGCAAGATCCTCAAGCAACTCAAACGGCGTCCTGGCATGGCTGACAGAATAGTGGATCTGCTCCTTGACCATGACCGCCTTGGCGAATGGACACAGATTTAGCCCGATTACCGCGCGCTCCAACCAGCGGCGCATGTCTTGCTCGATAACGGCGTTCGAATTTCGCGGCATTTTGTTGGGCATTTTGAGGTTGCGAAATGGCGGCCGGCGCACGCCAGACCTGAATTGTTGCTTGTCGGATTTTAGGCGTAATTAAATGCCGTGCTGGAACAAGACGAGATTGGCCTGACATTCGTTAGAATTGGTATCACAATACGCGTTTGGTGCGCCGACAACCGGAGGATCGACATGCTGGAAATGCGACCGTCGTGTGAATGCTGTGACAAAGACCTTCCGCCGTCGTCTTACGAGGCGCGAATTTGTTCGTTTGAGTGCACTTTCTGTTCGATGTGCGCCGACACCCTGCTGAAGGGCAAATGCCCGAACTGCGGTGGTGAATTTGTATCGCGACCCATACGACCGGATGCCAAATTGGCAACTTCGCCGGCATCAACATCGCGCATTCATAAACCGGCCGGATGCAAACGTGTGGCATAAAAAAACCCGGTGCACGCACCGGGTTTTTTGAGGGACAGGCAATCTTCTAGTCCAGTTTGATGCCTTTTTTGGTGACAATGGTTTTCATCTTCTCGTACTCAACCTTGATTTGTGCCGAAAATTCTGCGGGGGTGTTGGCGACCGGGTCGGCACCTTGTGCCGCAAGCTTCTCCCTGACAGCCGGGTTGTTGACCGCTTTGACAGCTGCAGCGTGCAACTTGTCGACGATCTCCTTTGGCGTCTTGGCAGGCACCACCAAACCATACCAGACGCGATCATTCACATCCGGCAGGCCGGCTTCCGCGAAGGTTGGAATATTTGGATAAAACGAAAGACGCTTTGGCGCGGCAACAGCGAGCAGACGCATCTTGCCCGCATCAATGTGCGCTTTCGACGACGGCAGATTGTCAAACAGTACCGGTACCTGCCCGCCAATCACATCCAACACGGCCGGGCCTGCGCCTTTGTATGGAATGTGGACCAAATCCGTTCCGGTCGAGGACTGGAATAGTTCGCCCATCATGTGGCCGATACCAGCCGTGCCGGATGAGGCAAAGCTGTATTTCCCCGGGTTCTTCTTGAGCAAATCAATAAATTCTTTGAGGTTCTGCGCCGGCACCGATGGATGCACCGTCAATACGTTTGGTACCGCGGCAAAGTTGGTGACCGGAATAAAGTCGGTCATGTTGTTATATGGAATCTTCGCATTTGCCGCGGGATTGACGGCCATCGTTGAGACCGTTGCCATGCCAAGTGTGTAACCATCCGGTGCCGATTTGGCGAGTTCATTGGCGCCAATCGAGCCACCACCGCCACCCCGATTTTCAACAATGATCGCCTGACCCAACTCGACCCCGAATTGGTTGGCGATAATTCGGGCGACGATATCGGTGGTGCCGCCGGCGGCAAACGGGACGATCAGTTTGATGGGTTTGTTCGGATATGCCTGCGCATGGCTGACAGCCGGCATCAGTGCGGTTACGGCGGCCGTCACAATCGCTGCCAGCAACGCGGGTAGTTTTAGTTTGCTTATTTTGCGGTTCATGTTGTCTCCTCGTTTTTTTGGGGTGGTGCGGCACTTCGATACGGATCTCGGAAAATCGTTCAACATGTTACCGGTTTCAGGTTTGTTTAGTGCAAATAACAGGCTAAGGCACCAATACAGTTGAGCCGGTCGTCTTGCGATCTTCCAAATCGCGGTGCGACTGGGCGGCATCTTTGAGCGCGTAGGTCTGATTGATTTCAATTTTGACGATGCCGCGTGCGACCACATCAAACAAATCATTGGCGGTATCAACCAAGTCCTGACGCGATGCAACATAGGTGTCGAGCGTCGGACGGGTAAGGTATAGCGACCCGCGTGAGGTCAGGTCGCCAACATACACCGGCGCCACTGGCCCTGACGCGGCACCGAACGATGCCATCAATCCCAATGGGGCGATGCAGTCGAGTGACTTCATGAAAGTGTCTTTACCGACCCCGTCATACACCACCTGACACTTTTTGCCATTGGTGATTTCGGCAATACGGGCGACAAAATCTTCGGTGCGATAGTTGATGACATGGTCGTAGCCATTGGCTTTGGCGACGGCAGCCTTTTCGTCCGAACCAACCGTGCCGATGACCGTGGCGCCCAAATGTTTTGCCCACTGGCCGAGTATCAATCCAACACCACCTGCCGCCGCCTGAAACAAAATGACGTCACCCGGCTTGACCCGATAGGTGCGGCGCAACAAATATTGCGCGGTCATGCCCTTTAACATCATTGATGCGGCTTGTTGATCAGTAATGCTGTCGGGTATTTTCACCAGGCGTTCGGCGGGCATCAGGCGAACCTCGGCATACGAGCCAATCGGCGATGAGGCATAGGCAACCCGGTCGCCGACCTTAAACTCGCCCACCTCAGTGCCAACCGACTCCACCACACCTGCAGCCTCACGGCCGATCACACTTGGCAACGGCACCTTATACATGCCGGTACGGTGATAGGTGTCGATGTAGTTGAGCCCGGCGGCGGTGGTGGTCAATCTGACTTCCTTTGCGCCCGGCGCGGGGACCTCGACTTCCTCCCACTTCATGACTTCCGGGCCGCCGTGTGCATGAATACGAATGGCGCGGGCCTTGATGACGTGACTCATGACTGTATTTCCTCTTCAATAAATTGTTGGAGTGCGTTGCGTTTGGAAAGGGTGATGGCGTCCGCGACGTTCTGTGGATGCGCCTTGGCGACGCCGCCGAAGTCGAGCGCCTGCAGGCGCTCAAGCGCGCGCAGCAGGTAGGATTGTGGCGGATAGGGCGTTCCGGCAAAACCAAGCCGGCCATGATGATCACAAGCCGCGGCCTGCAATACATCGACAAACCGCGTCGGGCGGCGCAACGCGTCACACCCTTCCAGCAATCCGCAAAGTCGTTCCGCATTGAGGGAAAGGGCATTGTGAATATCGCCATGCAAGCGTGCAACCGTCAGTGCAAGATCGCGGCAGTCAGCCGGAATTCTGAGGCGCAAACACATGCCATCGATCAGCGCGACGCTATGCTCCTCGTGTCCCGGGTGTCGCGGTAAAAACTGGCTCGGCGTCATGGCCTTGCCGAGGTCGTGCGTAAGCGCGGCGAATCGCACCGGCAGGCTGGCTTGGACGCCTGCCGCATAATCGAGCACCATCATGACGTGCAACCCCGTGTCAATTTCAGGGTGTGATGCCTTTGATTGTGGCACGCCCCAGAGCCTGTCAACTTCCGGCAATATGTGCCCGAGTGCGCCACACGCGCGCAACGTGTCGAACATGCGTGAGGGCGTGGCTTCCATCAATCCGCGCGCAATCTCCTGCCATACACGCTCGGCAACCAGCGCGTCGACTTCGCCCGAGTCGACCATTTCGCGCATCAATGTGATGGTTTCATCGGCGACCGAAAAGCCAAGCGCGGCAAACCGCGCGGCAAACCGGGCGGTGCGCAGAATTCGCACCGGATCTTCCCGAAATGCCGCACCGACGTGCCGCAGCAGTTTGTGGTTGATATCCGCCTGCCCGCCGCAGGGGTCGATCAGATGACCATTGACGTCTTTGGCGATGGCATTGATGGTCAGGTCGCGGCGCGCCAGGTCTTCTTCGATGGTCACCGTCGGTGACGCATGAAATACAAAGCCCTTGTAGCCGGGTGCGGTTTTACGTTCGGTGCGCGCAAGCGCATATTCTTCATGGGATTGTGGGTGCAGGAATACCGGGAAATCGGCACCAACCGGCCGGAAGCCCGCCTCGATCATTTCGCGTGGTGTTGATCCGACCACCACATAGTCACGATCGGTTACCGGAATTTTAAGAAGTTCGTCGCGGACCGCGCCGCCGACGGTGTAAATTTTCATGGCTCAATTATGTCGCGAATCTGCGCGCGGGTGCGGCGGGTTGGTTTGCCGCCCAAAATCACCAATACGCATCCTCTGTTTCGATCAGTGGCTGGGCGGTGGCGTAAGATTGGCGCTGTCCATATCACGGAGCACAACATGAGAACCCATTGTTTGATCTGCACCGTTGTGGCGGCATGGCTGGCGATTGCACCCCAAAACCTTCTTGGTCAGACAGCCAACGTCAGCACGGTGGCATCGCCTGCCGCTGCGCCATCCGTTTTGTTTATCGTCCATCTCACCACCGGCCCCGCCTGGGACGCGACCAAGCCACCCAATGAACAGATTGGCATGCGGGAACACTCGGCAAATCTGGCGCGTCTTCGCAGCGAAGGCAAAATTGTCATCGGTGCGAGATACAAGGATAGCCAAGCGGACAAGGGGATGATCGTGCTCAGAATGGCAACCCGGGGGGAGGTTGACGCTGAATTTGCCAAAGATCCGATGGTTGTGGAAAAACGATTCATCGCTGATATCGCTGAATTCAGGCCGTTTTACGACGGCTATGTGCCGCGCCCGGTTCGCCTTGATCCGGCCAAACCGCTGGGCAGGTTTGCCTGGCTGGCCGGGTGCTGGCAGGGCCAAAGCGGACCGATGACGTTTCGGGAACACTGGATGCCTGACGCGGGCGGGATGATGATGGCGATGTCACGCACCATGCGCGGCGACAAGGTGGTGAGTTATGAAGCCATCCGAATTGAACTCGACACCGACGGAATGCCAACCTATGTGCCAAAACCATCCGGCCAGGCAGAAGCGCGTTTCAAACTTGCGAGTGAGATTGACGGCCGGTTCATTTTTGAAAACATGCAACACGACTTTCCGCAGCGCATCATTTATCAGCGCAACAGTGATGGCAGTTTGTTGGCGCGGATTGAGGGAGAGCGTGATGGTAAATCGCGCAGCGTCGATTTCCCGATGAAACGGACGGGCTGCGATTAGTTGATCGTCTGATCGATCGGGTTGCACTGCTG
>JANOEV010000534.1:0-15981 GCA_031413695.1 Burkholderiales bacterium | reverse complement strand
GCGGTTTTTGGCGAACAGCTCCTTGGCAGATTTTGACGCTTTACTTTTGCCCATCATCGGCGGCACAAACATCACCACGCCCGCCAGCACCAACGCCAGCAGCCCGGCCATCAGCCAAAGGGCCCCGGCAAAACCAAGCTGGTCCAGCAGCAGCCCGCCGAGGAAAAAGCCGACGCCCTTCATCGCATTTTTGCTGCCGGTAAACCAGGCCACCCATTTAAATAGCTGTCCCTTGGCTTCGCCCGCAGTAATTTTGATTGCCGACTTGCTGGCCGTTTTGGTGAGATCTTTTGCCACTCCACAAATACCCTGCGCCATCACCACCCACGCCACTGACATCGCCGCACCCCATGTCGGCGATAACGCAGACAGCACTAGAAAGCCCACGATCTGTGTCGTCAAACCAATCGTTAACATCCTCGCGATGCCGTAACGGGTGGCGAGCCATCCACCGATGAGGTTCGCCAGAATGCCGGCGGCCTCGTAAAGCAGAAACAAAAAGGCGAGCGTGAAGGGCGAATAACCGAGGCGGTAGAAATGTAACAACACCAGCATGCGCAGCGCGCCATCAGTGAGAGTGAATCCCCAATAGGCGGCCGTCACAATAGCGTAGTTGCGCGCCGCACTGGCCGCGGGGGAGGCACTTTTGTCGCCGCCCGCGTGATTGTCAGACATTATCTATAAACCTTGCGTGTTCATGATGGTGGCAAGATCCACCATACGACAGGCGTATCCCATTTCATTGTCGTACCATGCGTACACCTTCAACATCGTGCCATCGGTCACCATCGTCGATAACGCGTCAATCACCGCGCTTCTGGTGTCACGCGCATAGTCCGCACTAACCAACGGACGCTCCTCGTAACCGAGGATCCCGGCGAGTGCACCGCTTGCTGCTTCAGCAAACAAATTGTTGACCTCCTCCGCCGACGTTGCTCTTTGCAGCTCAAACACACAATCCGTCAGCGAGGCATTGAGTACCGGCGCACGCACGGCATGGCCGTTCAGCTTGCCCTTTAGCTCCGGATAAATCAGCGCAATTGCCGTGGCGCTGCCGGTGGTGGTAGGTGCCAGGCTCAACATTGCGCTCCGCGCACGGCGCAGGTCTTTATGTGGCGCATCAACCACCAAATTGGTATTGGTCGGGTCGTGGATGGTCGTAATCTGCCCATGACGGATGCCGAGGTTTTCATGGACAACTTTGACGACCGGCGCGAGGCAATTGGTCGTACAGGAAGCGGCGGTGACGATACGATTAACCGCCGGGTTGTATCGGTCATGGTTAATGCCAACAACGATGTTCAAGATATTGCCGACCTTCACCGGCGCGGCCACAATGACCCGCTTGGCTCCGCGATCGAGGTGGCCCTGCAACGTCTCGGGTGTCAAAAACTTACCGGTACACTCCAGCACCAGGTCAACACCAAGGTCGCCCCAAGGGATATCCGCTGCCGTGGCATGCGAGGAGAACGAGAGAACGCGGTCATCAATAACGATTGTGTTGTCACCCTCTGCCCGAATCGACGTTTTCCATCTACCCTGCACACTATCGAAGGTCAGCAGGTGCGCCGTTGCAGCGGCACCACCCTTCAGTTCGTTCAGATGCACGACATCCAATCGATTGTCCGCGCGCGGGTCGTCGTCGGGGCGGTCAGCTGCACCGAACGCCGCGCGCAACGCCAATCGGCCAATACGTCCCATCCCGTTGATGCCAACTCTCATTTTATCTAAGCCTCTATTGTTGATTTTGATGAATTCGCCGTCACGGATCCTGTCGTGAAAGGGCGCAGCTGTTTTTGGCTAAACAGCTGCCGCCGGTTGACTGCAAACCCATTACGAATATTACTATGCTTCCAGTATTATGGAAGCAATTATGGCGAGGCGGATGTGTCTATAAAGCTAAGGCGCGCCAACGCCATTGCGGCGAGAATCCGAAAATCCACAAACTGACACAAGAACGGGCGCTTCTGGGCATTTTTGCTCCGAAATTCCCGTGGATACTAGCTTCTTACCTGATTGCTTCGCTTTCGACTGCGTCAGCAGTCGCGCGCGCACGTGACTCCAACTGCGTGCGCTGCTCGCCTTCGACCATCACACGGATCACGGGCTCAGTGCCAGAGGCGCCTAGCAACACGCGTCCGGTGCCCGCCAACGCGGTCTCGGCTTGCTTTAACGCCGCGGTAACTGCGGCCGATACGGCGAAATGAAATTTGCCCTCAGTGCGAATATTGATGAGCACCTGCGGGTACATCACCAGATCGGCAACGTAATCAGTCAGCGACGCGCGCGCGCCGGTACTCAATAGCGCGCAAGCCAAAAGCAACCCAATCGCCGTAAACAGCCTACCCATACGCACACACCATTGAAGTTAACCCTCCAACATAACCGACGGTCATGACGAAAGAGTGACAAACACAAATCCTCCAAAAATCTTGTCGCGACCATGAATCTGTCACATCTGTGCGTTGTAGTGCGGTTGAGATTAGTTATCGATCACACAACGTCAGGGAGACACAACATGTCACAAGAGTTCGATGGTAGCCGCCGCAAATTTATCGTTGCCACAGGAGCCGCCGCCGCGGTTGCCACCGGCACGTTAGCCGGGTGTTCCGATAGCAGCTCTGGCAGCAGCGCGCCGGCACCTAAATTCACCTACGGCGTCGCGAGCGGCGACCCACTCGCCGATCGGGTCATCTTGTGGACCTATGCGAAGGCGGACGGCAGCAACGCGACGATTCCGCTATCTTGGCAGGTGGCAACAGACGCAGCGTTTACCAATATTGTTTCAAGCGGGCGGGTTGATGCCCTTGAGGCAAACGGGTTTACCGCCAAGGTTGACGCCACCGGTCTAAACGTTGGGACAGATTATTTTTATCGTTTTATCGGCGATCAAAACACGTTCTCACCGGCTGGCGTGACGCGTACGCTGCCTAGCGCAGCCGCCACGACGGTCAAATTCGCGGTCTTTTCTTGCTCGCACTACGCCGAAGGATTCTTCAACGCGTATGACGCTGTATCCAGGTCGGATGCACAGTTCGCACTACATTTGGGGGACTACATCTACGAGTACGGCGCCGGCCCAACGCAGTATGGCAATACCGACGCAGTACGTCTGAACCGTGTGCCAGTGCCAGCCACCGATATTGTCTCGCTGGCCGACTACCGTGCGCGCTACGCACAATACCGCTCTGACGCCAATCTGCAAGCGGTGCACGCAAGAATGCCGTTTATTACGGTCTGGGACGATCACGAGTTCACCAATAATGCGTATGTGCAGGCGGCACAAAACCACAACCCGGCAACCCAGGGCGATTGGAATACCCGCAAGGCAAACGCGTCGAAGGCATACCATGAGTGGCTGCCGATCCGCGCACCCAACCCATCGAACCTCCTGCAGATCTATCGCTCGTTTAACTTTGGCTCCTTGTTTTCACTGCACATGCTGGACACACGCATCGAAGGGCGTGATCGGCAATTTGACGACTTTGGCGACGCTGATGGCGGTGTTACACGTTACATTTCTGCGATCACGCCAAATGCCAGCGGTGTGACCTTGGATTCCGCCCGGCGAATGATTAGCACCACACAGCAAACGTGGTTGGCCGCCCAAATGGCCGCCTCTACCGCGACGTGGCAGATCCTCGGCAATCAGGACATCATGGGGCGGATGTGGATTCCGTTTTCAGTCGCACAGTTTTTTAGCGGGCCCGGCGCGAACGCGCAACTTGGCGGCGCTGCAATTCAAACCTATTTGACGGCAAAGGCCACCCGCGCCGCCGCCGGTGCAGCGGCCCTCACACCGATGCAAGCCGCGTTGTTGAATCCAACGCTAAATCCCCGCCTGCCGTACAACCTTGACGCGTGGGATGGCTATCCAACCCAACGCGAAGCGATTCTGCAAAACGTGAAAGCACAGGCCAAGCGGCTGGTTGTGTTAAGTGGTGACTCACACAACGGCTGGTGTACCAATGTGACCACGCTGGCGGGTGAGCGAATTGGGGTTGAATTTGCCGGCGCCTCAGTCACTTCTACCGGCTTTGAGAGCGCCGGTTTGGGCGGGCTCGGCAGCTCACTAGACGGCAGTGCGTTGGTTCCACAACTGGGCAACGCGGCAATCGGTAACGGTTTGGGGCTGATCGACGACCTGA
The DNA here is from genome assembly GCA_031413695.1 of Burkholderiales bacterium. GTDB lineage: Bacteria > Pseudomonadota > Gammaproteobacteria > Burkholderiales > Usitatibacteraceae > UKL13-2. The sequence continues at coordinate 11,833 of JANOEV010000534.1, read as the reverse complement.
ACTATGCCGATACCATTCGCCGTGGTTATTTAGTGATGACCGTCACCGCCGCCAGCGTGAAGGCCGAATACGTTTACGTCAGCACCGTCAAAACAACCGCCTATACAACCGTCGTCGGTCGCACGATTACGGTCTCCGCCGCTGGCGCAATCACTTACGCCTAACTTTCAATGTGTCCGATTGGCGGGCGTTTCCCGGCATTTATGCCTGAAAATGCCCGCCAGCATTGGCGTCTAATTATCTTCACCAAAACAAACCTAGCGGCCATCAGGCAGCCGAAACCAGAGGGCGGCGATCGATCAAGTGGCCTGCAATTGGGGAACGCGAACGTTTGGCTCTTTCAAGCGCTTCAACTGTGTTCGCCGCAGGCCGATTGTCACGAAATAGTCATACCATCACGCGATAGTCGTCCAATATGGCTGCCCTCGAAATTGTCAACCTGACGAAACGCTTTTCGCAACGACTCGCGCCCGCCATTGATACCGTTTCACTTCGAGTAGAAGCCGGTGAAATGGTCGCACTGATTGGTGCATCGGGATCGGGAAAGTCGACCCTGCTTCGACATATTTCTGGTTTTGCAGTTGCCGACGCGGGGTCGATCAAGGCACTCGGGCGCGTGGTACAACAGGACGGCAGATTGATGCCGGACATCCGCAAGCAGCGTGCCGATATTGGATTCGTGTTTCAACAATTTAACCTGGTTGGTCGCAGCACATTGCTGACCAATATCCTTGCCGGCCATTTGGGCCGGACGCCGTCATGGCGGGCGATTCTGCACCGGTTCAATGCCGATGAAATTCAATCCGCGTTTAACGCCCTCGAAGAGGTCGGATTGTTGCCATTTTGTTACCAGCGTGCCTCGACATTGTCCGGCGGGCAGCAGCAGCGCGCCGCGATTGCACGCACACTGGTCCAACAGGCGAAGCTTGTGCTGGCCGACGAGCCGATCGCCTCGCTCGATCCCGAGTCATCCCGCAGGGTCATGGATTTGCTGAAGCAACTCAATCAGGATCGCGGGCTGACCGTCGTGGTTTCGTTGCACCAGGTTGAGTTTGCGCTGCGCTATTGTCCGCGTGTGGTTGCGTTGAAAGCCGGCAAGATTGTGTTTGACGGCCCGTCGGCACTGGCGACAGCGGCATTGATTGACGACGTATACAGGTCAGAACACCATTCGCACGGCGCGGCGGGACTTGATGCGCCGGCGGCTGAAACACCACAAACCAGAACTGAAATTATTCCCGACCCCGTTCACTAGAAAGGTAATCAATGCGTAAATTAATTGTCGCACTTCTTTCAAGCGCCGCGCTTTTGCTCGGCTCTTCGTTTGCCTTTGCGCAAGAGATTAGTTTCGGCATCATCGCGACGGACTCCGCTTCCGCGCAGCGTGAGCGCTGGGAGCCATTCTTCCGGGATATGGAGAAAAAGACGGGCCTCAAGGTAATTTCGTATTACGCCAGCGACTATGCCGGCGTCATCGAAGCAATGCGGTTTAACAAGGTGCAGGTCGCCTGGTATGGCAATAAGGCCGCGATGGAGGCGGTCGACCGTGCGAACGGTGAGATATTTGCCCAGTTGATGTACGCCGATGGCACCTTCGGCTACCACGCGCTCTTGATTTCGCACAAGGACAGCCCTTACAAGACGCTTGACGACGTTTTGAAAAATGGCAAGAGCATCAACTTCGGTATCGGCGATCCAAATTCAACGTCTGGATTCCTTGTGCCGTCTTACTATGTATTTGCGGCAAACAATATTGACGCCCGCTCACACTTCAAGACGATCCGAGGCGCCAGCCATGGTGTGAATCTGCAAGCTGTTCTAAACAAGCAACTTGATGTCGCGACCAACAATACCGAAGACTACGGAAAATTGGTGTCGACGCAGCCCGAAAAAGCAAAGGATATCAATGTCGTTTGGCGCAGCCCGTTGATTCCAAGCGATCCATTTGTATGGCGCAAGGATCTTGACCCTGCGGTGAAAGCGAAATTACGCACTTTTATCCTGGGCTACGCAAAAACCGACGAGGCAGAAAAGTCAATCCTGAAGAATATCTATAACTACGGCGGCTTTCGTGAGTCATCCAACGCCCAGCTAATCCCCATCCGGCAGCTTGAGTTTTTCCGCGATAAGCGAAAAATCGAAAACGACGAGCGCATGGCCGAGCCGGATAAGCGCGCAAAAATCGCAGAACTCGATGCAAAGCTCGCTGACTTAAACAAGCAGGCGGCTGCAATCAAATAATTGCGCGGGGCGGTAGCCGCGCCCCGGTACAAGACATGTCCCCGACAGCCAATCTTGATGTCCATGTGCATCCCGCCGTAAGGCGGCAACTTCCCCCGCCAGCCCCTGCACGCTCGTCGATGCTGACGATGCTGGTTTGGGGAATGGCGCTCGGGCTGCTGGCTTGGTCATGGCAGGGTGCAGATATGCGGCCACTCGACCTTTGGCGTGATTCCGGCAATATGGCCAAGTTTGCCGAGGATTTTTTTCCGCCAAACTTCTACGATTGGCGGCTGTACCTCAAGGAAATGGTGATTACGCTGCAGATTGCGCTTTGGGGAACGGTGCTCGCCGTGATTGCCGCAATTCCGCTTGCTCTGTTGGCTTCTGCAAATTTGGTTTCGGCGTGGGTTTATCAGCCGGTCCGTCGCGTGCTTGATGCCTGCCGGGCAATCAATGAAATGGTGTTTGCAATGCTGTTCATTGTTGCAGTCGGGCTTGGACCGTTTGCCGGTGTACTGGCGTTGTTTGTGCACACAACGGGCACGCTCGCCAAGCTCTTCTCCGAGGCGGTTGAGGCCATCGATCCCCAGCCAGTTGACGGGGTTCGCGCAACCGGATGCAATGCGGTTGTCGAAATCGTCTACGGTGTGATTCCCCAGGTCATGCCGCTTTGGATATCCTATACCCTTTATCGTTTTGAGTCGAATGTCCGCAGCGCCAGCGTGGTGGGAATGGTTGGCGCCGGCGGAATTGGCGTGGTGTTGTTTGAGGTTATACGCGGCTTTCAGTATGCGCAGACTTGTGCGGTGCTCATCATGATCATTATTTTTGTGTCATTGATTGACCTTGCATCAAGCGCAATCCGTAAACGCCTGATCTAGCAGGCTTGAATGTTTCCCCAATTCAACTTTCCGGTGAATGTCCGATTTGGTGAAGGTGTTGCAAGCCAAATTGGTCAGACTGTTGGTGATCGGCGGGTCGCACTTGTCCTATCGCCACATCTCGAACCAACAATTGCCGATTTGAAGTCGCATATCGGCTGTCCCGGCGCTGCTGTCAGCTATGCGCCCGCCACCAATCCTTCGCTAGCCGACATACAACAGCTCTTGCCTGCCTGGTCGGTTTTGGCGCCGTCTATTGACGTCATTGTTGCCATCGGTGGCGGCAGTGCCATTGACTTTGCCAAGGTGATGGCAATTTCTGGTGGTGATATTGATTTGTTAATCGACCAGTTATCGGGCGGCTCGTCAACGGCAGCGTCGTCAACATCAATCATTGCAGTGCCAACCACTGCAGGCACCGGCAGTGAGGTTACGCCATGGGCAACCATTTGGGATCCGACGAAGCAAACAAAGTACTCGTTACACGATTCGCGTTGTTGGGCCGAGGCTGCCTTTGTGGACCCCGATTTACTTGAATCTTGTCCGCACGCCGTCGCGCTTGCGAGCGGGCTTGACGCCCTTTCACATGCACTTGAATCGATTTGGAATCACAACGCCAATCCCGTCTCGGATGCACTCGCGGTGCAGGCGGCACATGGTTTGATCGACGCGCTACCAACATGGCTGCAAACACGGGATGTTACTAGCCGCAATATCGTCTCGCGTTCAGCATTGCTCGCCGGCATTGCATTTTCCCAGACAAAAACAGCCCTTGCGCATGCACTTTCGTACGACATCACCATGAGGCTTGGCGTCCCGCACGGCATCGCCTGCAGCTTTTCACTGCCTGAAGTATGGCGGCGGGCGGTTGCTGCATCACCAGAACGTATGCAGGCCGTTTTTCCATTGTTCGGGACACTCTCGCATCAACCGCTTGCAAATTTTTTGAGCGCGCTCGGCGTGGATACCGATTTTTCCCACTACGGCATCCACGACGTCGAGGCGGCCATACGCGTTCAACTCGGGTCTGTGCGTGGCGGTAACTTTATTGGCGCTGATACCCATGCATGAACTAGTAGAAAAAATCGATAACCTGTTTCGACGGCACGGCTCTGCTCATTACGGACCGGAGCCGGTCACATTGTTGCACCACAGCATGCAATGTGCTGATCTTGCGCGCAACCAAATGCTTGGCGATAAATTGGTCGTCTCCGCCGGCCTGCATGATATTGGTCACTTGCTTATATTGGACGACGGCGAGGCCTATGGTGACGCGAACGACCATCACGAACAACTCGGCGCTGATTTCCTCGAGCAGTATTTACCGGCAGCCATTGTCAATCCCATTCGCTGGCACGTCGAAGCCAAACGTTTTCTTGTGGCAACAGAGCCGGCCTACCGGGCAACACTTTCTGCAGGATCAATTGCCTCGCTGGTCCAACAGGGCGGCGCGATGACGGAGGCCGAAATGCAGACGTTTCGCGCAATCGACGGATTTCGCGAAACCGTTCATTTGCGGCGGCTTGACGATCAGGCAAAGGCACCCGGCGCGCCGGGCATGGTGCTTGGGGATTTCCTCTGGTTGGTCGAACGATATGTGTCGGCGCGTGGCGGATCACAATGAAAAATTTTGACTTGATCGTTGTTGGCGGTGGCATTGTTGGGTTGGCGCATGCGCTGGAAGGTGCGAAGCGCGGCCTGCATGTTTGTGTTGTCGAGCGCGACACAAAATGTGTCGGCGCGTCGATTCGCAATTTCGGCTTCATTACCGTGACGGGCCAGGCAGAAGGTGAAACATTCCGTCGCGCACAAGTGTCGCGTGAGGTCTGGAATGAAATTTCAGCCGACATTGGCGTTGGCATTGTGCACCGTGGATTGTGGATGGTTGCACATCGACCAGAGGCATGGGCGGTGCTCGACGAATTTATGCAATCGCCGATGGCCGGCGGATGCGAATTACTTTCTGTTGCGGATGCTAAAAAGCGTGCGCCATGCCTGAAGCTTGAAAATTCCGCCGGCGCGCTCTACAGTCCACATGAGCTACGAGTTGAATCCAGAGATGCCATTCCGAAACTCGCCGCCTGGCTGCAATCACGCTGGAATGTGCATTTCCGTTATGGCGAAACTGTTGTTGGTATTAACACACCGCAAGTTCATACCAGCCGCGACATTTTGTATGCGGATCGGGTGGTTTTTTGCCCCGGGACAATGCTAAACGGTCCTTTCGCAAACCGTATTGCGCAACATCAGTTGCTGCTATGTCGATTGCAGATGCTCAGAATCATGCCGGCGCAAAAGTTCACCCTTCCCGGTGCCGTAATGATGGATCTGAGCCTGGTTCGTTACGAAGGCTATTCGAAGCGGCCATCCGCGGCCAGTTTACTTGCCAGATTAATGGACGAAGAGCAGCAGTCACTCGCCGATGGCATACACCTGATTGTCGTACAAAGCGATGATGGCAGTCTTGTTGTGGGCGATTCACATCACTATGACCCGACACCGGATCCATTTGCCCTGGCGCATGTCGAGGCCGCCATTCTGCGGCATCTGGATGACACCATTGAAATTGGCCCGTACCATGTTGTCGAACGCTGGGTTGGTGAATATCCATCATCCCCCGACCATATCGCGGTGATTGATGCACCGGACAACGCGACCCGGATAGTAATGGTGACCAGCGGTACGGGTGCCAGCACTGCTTTTGGGCTTGCACAAGATGTATTCTCAACTTGGTAGGGGCGGCAGAATGATCAATACATTTAAACAAGTGGATGACCACGCTCGTTTGCGCGCGGTCGTTTTTGATTGGGCGGGAACGGTAATTGATTTTGGTAGTCTTGCGCCAATGGGCGCATTTGTGAGACTGTTCCATCGCTACAACGTGACGATCACTGTCGACGAGGCGCGTGTTCCAATGGGAATCCCAAAATGGGATCACATCAAGGCGCTCGGCAGTCAACCACGGATTGCATCGGAGTGGCTCCGGGTGCACGGACACGAATTCTCCGATGCAGATGTCGATGAGCTCTATGCCGTATTTACACCGATGAATGCCGAAAGTGTCAAAAACCACGCCACGCTGGTAACGGGTGTACCACAACTGGTCACCGCGCTGCGCGAGCGCAATATTGCCATCGGTTCGACAACCGGGTACAACCGGGCGATCATGGACGTGATCTTGCCACTGGCGATTGCACAGGGGTTCAATCCCGACAATGTTGTTTGCGCCGGCGATCTTGTTGCGGGACGGCCGACACCGTTGATGATGTACCGTACGTTTGCGGATCTGGGCGTTTGGCCGCCAGATGCGGTGGTAAAAGTTGACGACACCGCGCCGGGTATCGAAGAAGGCTTACACGCCGGTGCGTGGAGCATTGGTGTTACGATTTCCGGGAATGGCGTTGGACTGACGCTTGACGACTGGCAGTCCCGTTCGGCAAATGAGCAGGCGGCACTTCGCGAGCGCGCGACAAAGGGATTGCGGGCCGCCGGCGCGCATGCGGTTATCGATACTGTTGCAGATTTGATGCCAGTAGTCCGTCGCATCGAGGCGCTTCGTGCAGACGGTATTGGTCCATGCATCATTGATTGACCGGCAAGCGTTTGACAAATTTGCAGAGTCGTTTATCGGCGGGCGTTTTCAGGCTAAATTTTCTGTAAACGCCCGCCGTTAATGGTGTTTCACTTCTTCGACTCTGCTTCAACAAATGTCGCAATCGACTTCGCAAGCCTTGTGACAAGCGCGCCGTCTTCACCCTCGACCATCACGCGAATCAATGGTTCGGTTCCCGACGCACGCAACAAAACCCGTCCGGTGCCGGCGAGTGATTTTTCCGCATCAGCAACCGCTGCGTTGACCGCGGGTGAATTTGCGAAATCAAACTTTGACGTCGTGCGGATATTGATCAACACCTGCGGGAACATCACAAGTTCTTTGGTGAACTCCCCCAGACTGGCTTTGTTCCGCGCCAACGCCGCCAACACCTGTAGCGCCGAAATCATGCCGTCGCCGGTCGAATGTTTATCCAAACAAAGAATATGGCCGGAATTTTCGCCGCCGCATTGCCACTCTTTTGTATTCAGCATTTCGAGCACATACCGATCCCCCACCTTGGCGCGCGCAAACGGCACTTGCATCGCTGCCATTCGTTTTTCAAACGCAAAGTTGGTCATTTGTGTGCCGGCCACACCGCCGTTCAATACGCCGCGCGCTTGGCGGTCTTTGACGATCACAAACAGCAGCTGGTCGCCGTCAAATAACGTGCCGTCTTTGTCGCACATGATCAGCCGGTCGGCGTCGCCATCGAGCGCAATACCGATGTCGGCGTTGGTTTCAATTACCTTTGCTGCAAGCGTGCTGGGATGGGTCGCGCCGACGCCGTCATTGATATTGAAGCCATCCGGCGCGTCACCAATTGCGACCACTTCTGCACCGAGTTCGCGAAATAACTTCGGCGCAATTGCATACGCCGCACCATGCGCGCAGTCGACAACAATTTTCATGCCGCGCAAATTCAACTCAGGCGGAAAGGTATTTTTGCAAAATTCCAGATAGCGTCCACCGGCGTCGACCACCCGTCGCGCCTTGCCGAGTTCGCTGGAAGGCTTGCACAAGAGCGGCCCGTCAAGCGTTGCTTCGATCGCGTGTTCAACCTCGTCGGGCAGTTTCTTGCCGTCGGCTGAAAAAAATTTGATGCCGTTATCGTCATACGGATTGTGTGACGCAGAAATCATGACACCGGCCGACAGGCGCAGGGCACGTGTCAAGAACGCCACACCCGGTGTTGGCATCGGGCCGACCAGCAACACGTCGCATCCGGCGGCCGAAAAACCGGCTTCAAGGGCGCTCTCGAGCATGTAGCCCGAGACCCGGGTGTCTTTGCCGATCAGGACGGCAGGTTTGCCGTTGCCAACGTTACCCGCCAATACTTTGCCGGCCGCGTAGCCGAGTTTCAGGACAAAGTCCGGCGTGATCGGCGCATCACCCACACGGCCACGCACGCCGTCGGTGCCAAAATATTTTCGTGTCATATCATCCGGATGTCCGACTGAAGCGCCGCATCAATTGCCGTCATCGCCGAGAAAAATATCGCGATAAGCGGCGTATGTTGATGTGTACATCAGCGGGATCACCACCAGCAAGCCGAGGCCGAGCGGGATGGCGCCGACAATAAACAACACCAGAAAAACCAGCCCGTAGATCAGGAATGGCAACAGGTTTTTCAAACACGCCGAAAAACTCATCGCCAACGCGTCCATTGGTGACACCCCGTTAAGGGCGACCAACGCCGGCGCAAACCAAAACGCCATAAAGATAGGCACCGAGATGGCCATCATGATCAGCGCGACCATGATCGCACCCAACCCGGCCCCTGCAATCAGGCCGGCAATGGCACCACTGCCGCCGCGCATGATGGCACCGATGCCACCCGACGCACCAAGTACCACGGCAAACAGGATGGCACCAATCACCATCAACACGATCCATGAAACCATATAAAGCAGCCCCACAATCAACAGCGGCGTGGTGTGCGGCGCTTTGAAGCCGGAAAAGACATCGTTGATCTCAAGCGGTCGGCCACCGTGTTGCGCGTTTGCCCCCAACATCAGGCCACCGGCCAGCAGTCCGAATAATGCATAGGCGACAAACGTACCGATCAGCGGCACAAAATTGAGCACCAGGTAGATCGCGAAAAAGATAATCAGGCTGACAATCCAAATCAGTGGTGACGCCGAAAACATTGCCCAACCACGACCAATCCAGGCGGTGCCCTGGCCAACGTTGGTCGAACGCCCGCCGGCAATGAAGCTGCCGGTATTGGCATCTGCTTGCGCCGCCATAGTCGTCGGCAATGGCGCTGCATAGGGGTTGGGGTTTTGCGGTGTGTTGTTTTCCACGATCGTCTCCCGGGACATGTCGATTATTGACGAAGGTCAATATACATCAGCATTGGTCGATTTCCCATCCAACCCGCCAACGCCACGCCAATGCACGCTTTGGTCAATTGGCCAACAGCGCACGTTGCAAAACCAGTGCATCGCGTGTTTCACGCACATCGTGTACCCGCAAAATTGACGCCCCATGCCGTGCCGCATAAAGCGCTGCAACCACGCTTGGCACCAACCGGTCATCAACGTCGCGCTTTAGAAGGGTGTTGAACATCGACTTGCGCGACACACCCACCATGACCGCGTAACCGGTGGCGGCGAGTTCGGCGGTTGCGGTCAGCAGCGCCAGATTATGTGCAAGTGTTTTGCCAAAACCAATACCGGGGTCAATCACAATGCACGCGCGGTTGATGCCGGCCGCTTCACACGCGGCGGCACGTCCAAGCAAGAAAGACGTCACCTCGGCGACCACATCGTTGTATTGCGGAGCGGCTTGCATGGTGCGCGGCTCACCCTGTTTATGCATCAGGCAAACCGCCACCCCGGTTTTGGCGCAAACGGTCACCGCACCTTCGGCCTGCAACGCGTTGACGTCATTGACCATCGACACACCCGCCTGTGTTGCCGCCTGCATGACGCCGGGCTTTTGCGTGTCAACCGACAGCGGCATATTCGGATGTGATTTTACAAGCGCTTCGATGACCGGCATCACCCGATCCAGCTCTTGTTGCAGTCCAACCGCAGCCGCGCCAGGCCGGGTCGATTCACCACCAATGTCGAGAATGTCGACGCCCTCGTTGATGAGGGCAATCGCATGGGCGATTGCCGCACCGGTCGTGTCAAATTTTCCGCCGTCGGAAAAAGAATCAGGTGTGACATTAACAATGCCCATGATGCGCGGGCGGCTGTCAGTCAGGTTGATAATGGTACACATTAACGTGGCCAGTTAAACAAAAACGGGCAGATTTCTCCGCCCGTTTGTTTGTGAGTCGCCGCAAGAACGCCTATTGCGCGCCCTCGGTTGCAGGTGGCTCCTTGACTTCCGGTGCGGCCTTATTTTCATCTGCAGGCACCGCGGTGCCACCGCTGCCGTCGCCGTCACGTTTCGATTTGAAGCGCAATGTCGAGGCTTTTGGGGCGCGCATTTCGCGACCTTCCATGATGTCCTTGATCTGGTCGGCATCAATCGTTTCAACTTCCAGCAATGCCTTCGCCATCGCTTCAATCTTATCGCGATTTTCTTCGATGACTTTCCGCGCCAGCGCGTATTGTTCGTCAATGATCCGACGAATCTCCGCATCCACCTTGCGCATGGTCTCTTCGGACACACTGGTTTGCCGTGTCATCGAACGGCCCAAAAATACCTCGCCTTCGTTTTCAGCGTAAACCATGGTGCCCAATGCGTCCGACATACCGTAACGCGTCACCATGTCGCGCGCGAGTTGTGTGGCGCGCTCAAAGTCATTGGAGGCACCGGTGGTCATCTGGTGCATAAAAACCTCTTCGGCAATGCGACCGCCAAACAAAATCGCAATCCGGTTGAGCAAGTACTCGCGATCGTAGGCGTACCGGTCCTGTTCGGGCAACTGCACCGTCAAACCGAGGGCGCGGCCACGGGGAATGATGGTGACCTTGTGCACCGGATCGCTCTTGGGCAGCAAATAACCCAATATCGCGTGACCGGATTCGTGATACGCGGTATTCATACGCTCTTCTTCCGGCATCACCATCGAGCGTCGCTCTGCACCCATGATGATTTTATCTTTGGCGCGCTCAAAATCTTCCATGTCGACCAGCCTTTTGGCCGCACGCGCCGCAAACAACGCCGCTTCGTTGACCAGATTCGCCAGATCCGCACCGGACATGCCGGGCGTGCCGCGAGCGATGACTTCAGCCACCACATCCGGTGCAATCGGCACTTTGCGCATGTGGACGAGCAAAATTTGTTCGCGGCCGCGGATATCGGGCAGCGATACCACCACCTGCCGGTCAAAACGTCCCGGCCGCAACAGCGCCGGGTCGAGCACATCCGGCCGGTTGGTGGCGGCGATCACAATCACACCCACGCTGCCTTCAAATCCATCCATTTCGACCAGTAACTGGTTGAGCGTCTGCTCACGCTCGTCATTGCCGCCGCCAAGGCCGGCACCGCGCTGGCGACCGACTGCGTCGATTTCGTCGATAAAAATAATGCATGGCGCACTCTTCTTGGCCTGCTCAAACATGTCGCGCACACGCGCAGCACCGACGCCGACAAACATCTCGACAAAATCCGAACCGGAGATCGAGAAAAACGGCACTTTTGCCTCACCGGCAATCGCCCGTGCCAGTAACGTTTTGCCGGTGCCGGGGGAACCGACCATCAACACACCACGCGGGATGCGACCGCCAAGTTTTTGAAATTTTGTCGGGTCGCGCAAAAAATCGACCAATTCGCCAACTTCCTCTTTTGCCTCGTCCACCCCGGCGACATCCGCAAAGGTGATCGGGTTGGTGTTTTCGTCAAGCATGCGCGCACGGCTTTTGCCGAATGAAAACGCCCCACCCTTGCCACCGCCCTGCATTTGACGCATGAAATAAATCCACACACCGATCAGCAACAGAACTGGGAAGGCCGAAATAAACATTTGCAGCAGGAACGACTGTTCATCCGGTGGCCGCGCCTCAATCTTGACGCCGGCCTTCAGCAAATCGTCAATGGTGTAAATGCTTGGCGGCAGGTAAACAGTGTAGGACTTGTTATCACGCGTAAACACCTTACCGACCTTGGGGCCTTCTTCCTTGTAGCGTTCAATATTGCCCGCCTTGGCTTCGCTCATCATGGTTGAATAATCCATGAC
>JANOEV010000533.1:0-3673 GCA_031413695.1 Burkholderiales bacterium | reverse complement strand
GCCGGCCGATTCTTGACCAGTTGCTCAGTGAATGGCGCGCCATTGATGGCGCGCTCACCAGCATCGGAATGGCCAGCCCGCCGCAAGCAGCAAACACCGGCGCCAACGAACCAACGTAAAAGGAACAACATCATGGAACTCGTAGAACGCTATTTACAGGCGGTAAAAGGCTATTTGCCGCCGGCGCAGCAACACGACATCATTGCTGAACTCAAAGACGATTTGTTGTCGCAGATTGAAGAAAAGGAGGCTGGCCTCCAACGGGCGCTGACCGATGCCGAGCAACAGGCATTCATCAAACAATCAGGCCACCCGATGCTGGTCGCGAGCCGCTATTTGCCGCAGCAACATCTGGTCGGCCCGACCATGTATCCGTTTTGGTGGACGAGCCAACGCATCATGTTGTTTGTGATCGCGTCGGTCTATGGACTGCTGGCCGGTGTTCGCGCCCTGACAAATGCCAATCCCTTTCAGGCATTTGTTCAGGCATTGATTCAGGCGACAAACAGTTTTGTCGCCACTGCGCTGTTTTATGCCGCTGTTATTACCATTGTGTTCTGGTTTTTTGAACGTAACCAGATCCGGTTTGGTTTTCTGGCGAACTGGAACCCGGCCAAACTCGCCCCCGTCAAGAACAAGTTGCAGATCAAACGCAGTGAGTCGCTATTTGATGTTGTCGCAGAGAGCATATTCTTGCTTTGGTGGGTTGGCGCGATCAGCTTTGCAACGAGCTTCTATCACCATGGCAAAGCGGTACCATTCCAGATGTCGCCCGCCTGGGAACCCTTTTGGTGGGGAATACTCGCGGTGTCGATCGGCGGCATCATACTTGCCGTCGCGAACCTATTGTGGCCGTATTGGACGCGGCGCCGACTGCTGTTGGGCATCGTGTTGAACGTCGTTGCAATTGGCATGGCCTATATGCTGTTTCAACAAGATGTCTTGATCGTTGTCGGCGATGCCAGTATTGAGATTGCGAAATTTGGCAACGCCGGCGCCCTGTTGAACAAATCTGCCCACGGACTGTTGGTTGTGTTGGCGCTATTTTGGTCAATTGAGATCATTCAATACACGCGAAAAATGATGGCGCGCTAACATCCCCGCATTAGCTAGGTACCATCAACACCACGCAATCAAACGTTGCTTCTTCCCTGCCGGAAACCCAATATGAAACAACATTTATCCCGCGATCAGTTTGAAGCACTTGAACAAGTCAGCAAATTGCCGAAAGGCACCAAGCCAAGCGCGTGCGTGGCGCGCAATGGCAAGTTCCTCACCGGCATCAAGCTGCTCGATCACCGGCGCGACGGCAGCTATGCATTGACCGACAAGGGTCGCGAGGCGTTGTTCGTCAAGAACTGTATTGCCGGATTGAGTGCGATTGCGCTCGATGCGAATACCAAGCTTGACCCTGACATTGCCACCTTTCTGGGTCGAAAAAGTTACATCATCGCAAGCGCCGTTGCCGGCCGATATGAGGTCACAGAAAAGGGCCGCGAGTGCCTCGCCGATATCGCGCTCAATCCCTGAAAAGCTGTCTCGATATCAGCTACAACGGATTGAAAAAAGGCTACTGTTGATCGGTTTGGGCCGCCCGGGCGGTGGCGTCACCTGTTTATTTGGTTTTTGCGAAGGACGCGGCGCAGTCACTGCGCGTTGGGCGGATCGCAAGAGCATCGATCTGTGTTGGTGGGGCGATGCCTACCGCAAAGCAATCCGACTTACAGATGGCCCGGCGTTTTTACTGTGGTTAGATTGAAGAGCAGTGCTGACAGCGCTCCATTTGCGCCGCCGCTGTCGCTGATTGCCGTGGATGCGCCCGCACCGCCATCGCCGCCATCCCAAGCCACGCCTGTCAAATAAGCCGGGCCGGGGTTAATACACCGAAAACTTGATGTTGTTCTGGCGCAGCATGTCGTCAATGAATGGTTTCCAAGCGCCGCGTGGTGACCAGACTTTGGCCACCGCCTCAAAGGCGGTATTGGGATCTTGTTTCAATTCGATCACGCGGTAAAGAAACACCATCGACGACGCGCGCAGGTTGATTTCGCAGTGCACCAACACATTTTTATCGCTGTATTTTTTCATCGCCGCAGCAAATGCTCGGTAATGCTCCGCCTTCGGCGAACCAAACGGGATTGGAATATGAACGTAGGTAATGGCCTGTCGCTGCAGAATTGCCGGCTCGTCTGATACGTTGCCCGAAATCCCATCTGGCACCAGAAAAATAACCACCTCGACATCTTGTTTGCCGAGCGCGGCAAGTGCCGCCGCAACGGGTTGGCCGGACGTTGTGAGTTTCGGGTTGATTTCGACCAGATTGGGCGCGACAAACTCAGCCGCCTGCGCACTCAATGCAAAGGCACAGGACGCCAATAGAACCGACACGATGCTGCGGGCGTCGCGATGCCTCAAGGATTCACCGTGATGTTCTCTTGCATCCACGCCGGCAGACGCAGATTAATGTGAACCAGCGTGAATTCGCTGCCGCCATCGCGTGGACGGATCGACACCACCCGCTGGTTGGTATTGGTGCCAACCCTGAATAGCATGCCATCGCGCGGTGCGGTTTCACCTTTGCAGGTCAAACGGTCGTCACGTTCCTTATTTTCTTTACGCGTTTTGCGGTCGGCGCGTTGTTCCGCCCGCTGTTCTGCTGAAAGCGGCTTTGAACAGTCGAGCACCTCGCCAAATCTCGCCAGGTCGTCCTGATAAAACACGGCAATCTTCTCCGGAGACTCATCGACACGCAACTTGGCGACGACCAGCTTTGCGCCAAATCCGCCCAACGAAAATTGCAGGTTCGCGCCATCACCGTCGCGGTGTTTATCTGCGCCCTTTTCCACCAGCCTGGCACCGGGGAAAATACGCATGCCGGTATCTTTCGGGTTTACGTCTTCGGATATGTTGAGGGTGCCGGCGATATTCAGGCCGCCTTCCGCGTGCGCGGCAGATGCGCCGACAAAACAGTGGGTAACAATCACTACAAAAATCGTCGCGGCAATTCGATTGGGATGGGTTGGCTGCACGGTCATTTGGCGCTCCTGGGAAGTCGTAACAAGAAATTGAATGTTATTCGTTCGTGGTGGCACCCCCAAGTGAAGCGCGATGGAATGCAGAAGGCGCCGTCTGGATTGCGTCATAAGCCGCGAAAAGCGATTTGTGTTGCAAGGTCAGCCAGGGGCAAGCGTTTTCATGTGTTTTGTGCTGAAAGTGGTCGCAAACCCTGGTGTTTCAGTTTTGCACCAAGCATTGGTTGTAATTGTGTTCGTCAACGGCCGTCGCAGATATCATGGACAGGTTCCCACCAGTTGGTCAGGCCAAGTCCTAACCGCAATCAATGAAAACCAAACACTTCCCGTACAAGATCGACAAACGTTGGGTCCCGCTTTTTCTGGTGTTGGGCGTTGATGAAAAAGACGGCGTTGACATCACCGGCAAAGGTGAACTCATCGCGACCTTCGGCCGGTTCAAGGTGAAAACCACGCTCGACAATATTGCCAGTACCACCATCACTGGCCCGCATCGTTGGTATACCGCGGTCGGGCTGCGCTTGAGTTTCACCGACGACGGCCTGACCTTCGGCTTCGTTCAGGGGGACGTTCCGGAAAATCTAAAGGGTCGAATGCGCCTCGCCGATTTTGGAATCGCACCAAAAGGCGGATTTTCAACG
>JANOEV010000532.1:0-4643 GCA_031413695.1 Burkholderiales bacterium | reverse complement strand
CCAACCAAGAGTGGGCTCATGGTCGGCCTCGGCGAGACCAATGAAGAAATCCTGGACGTCATGCGTGACTTGCGCGCACACAACGTCGATATGTTGACCATCGGCCAGTATCTGCAGCCCTCCGGTCATCATTTGCCGGTGCTGCGCTACGTCACCCCGGACGACTTCAAGATGTTTGAAACCGAAGCTTACAAGATGGGATTTGTGCACGCCGCGTGTGGTCCGATGGTACGCAGCTCTTATCACGCAGACCAGATGGCGCACGAGGCCGGGTTTTCGGCATAAGCGTCAACAGGATGCGTGCGTCAACGCATTGCGATTTGTCACCGTCAGATCGGCTTACGAAGAATAGGTAGTCTCTTACATGGCATCTACAATCTTAGCCGTCGGCCTATTCATTTTCGCAGCCTACTTCTTTAAGGGCATCTTCACCCGCACCGGTGTGCCCGACGTGTTGCTGCTGATGCTCTGCGGCATTTTGTTGGGGCCTGTCCTGGGTTGGGTCAACCCCACACAATTCGGCGCAGCCGGCAGTGCACTGGCGACAATGGCGTTGGTGGTGATCCTGTTTGAAGGTGGTGTCGATCTCGACCTCTCGTCGCTGAAGTCTTCGATCGCCGCGACGCTCAAACTCACGCTCACCACATTCGTCGCCACCGTCGGCATTGTCACCGCCGCTGGCGTCTGGCTTGCCGGTTTGGCATGGATGCCCGCACTCATGCTCGGCATGATTCTCGGCGGCACATCCTCGGCAGTGGTCATTCCGCTGGTGCAAGGCTTGAACGTGCAGGGCAAGGCGCGAACAGTGTTGGTGCTTGAGTCGGCCATCACCGATGTTTTGTGCATCGTCGGCATATTTGTACTACTGGACGCGGCTAAAAAAGGCGGCGTGTCCGCCATCGACACGATACTCGCTGTCAGCGAAACAATGGTTGTTGCGGTGTTGATCGGCGGGCTGGCCGGGTTGGCGTGGTTGTTCTTGTTGCGCGCCGCGCGACAGCTTCCACACGGTAGCTTTGCTTCTGCCGCGATGTGTTTTATTGTTTATGGCACGACCGAGCTGCTCGGTTTTTCAGGGGCGATTGCGGCGTTGTGTTTTGGTTTATTCTTGGCCAACGGCCGACGCTTTGCAGAGGCGACCAAGTTGATTCGGCCTGGCCGGCTGGCGGCGTTTTCCTCACAAGAGCAGGGCTTTCTTCAAGAGCTGATCTTTGTGCTGAAGACGTTTTTCTTTGTCTTCTTGGGTATTTCGATGCAGCTCAAAGACACTCACGTACTGGTGATCGGTGCGGTGATCGTCGTGGTGGTTTACGCCGTTCGCCATGTCTTGGCCGGCCTAACCAGTGATCGTGATATCTCGACCGAGCACGTCGCACTCACCGCCATCATGGTGCCGAAGGGGTTGGCCGCTGCGGTGTTGGCAGGCCTACCGCTGCAGCAGGGCGTGGTAGGCGGCGAGCTCATTCAAGGCATCGCCTTTGTGGTGGTACTGCTCAGCATCGGGCTCACCGCCGTGATGATCCCGATTCAACGGTCTGCGTTTGGCGCGGGGTTGTATCGCAAGGTATTCCGCAGCCCGCAAACCTGACCGGCAGACGTAACGAATTGGCGCGCGACAAAAAGCCCGGCATCACCGGGCTTTTTATGTGTCGTTACTGGTTAGCGCTTTACGTTCACGTCTGGCACGACGGCGGTCACACCTTTAACGCCTTGCACCCCTTTGGCCACGCGCGCCAACTCCTGGCCGTTTTCGACATCGCCCTTTAGCGTAACTTCACCTTTTGCAACAGTGACAGCGAGACCACGAATACCCATGCTACGCAGCTGCGTGCGAACGGCTTCAGCCAGTTCTACGTCGGGGTTTACAACAACCGGCGCGGCGATACGGGTATCCGGAACCACCGGGTTTGGTGTGATTTTCATGTCTGCACAAGCAGACAACATGGTTGCTGCGATGACCGCAGCGGCAATTGAGATTTTCTGCATATTCGTCGTGTCCTATTAATCAGCCAAGGGGAAAATCAGCCGATGTCGGCTGCACCTGTGCACAGTATGTGACGACGATATTGCAGAATTTTGACAACCCGAATATCAGCCGGCAAGAATTGCCAGCCGCAGCAAACAAGATGTCAATGTTGTTTATGGGCGGGCATTTTCAAGCATTTATGCCTGAAGACGCCCGCCTCTATTGCACTTTCTATTTCGTGCGCAACGTGGTGTTGAAAAACGCGATGGTGCGGTCCCACGCCAACTTCGCCGCCGCCGTGTCGAAGCGCGGCGTCGTGTCGTTGTTGAAGCCGTGTTGCGTATTCGGATAAATAAACGCCTCGTATTTTGTACCCGCCGCCTTTAATGCCGTCTCATACGCAGGCCATGCAGCGTTGATGCGCTCGTCGTTGCTGGCGTAATGAATCAGCAGCGGCGATTTGATTTTTGGCACGTCTTCGGTCTTGGCGGCGCTGCCATAAAACGGCACGGCGGCGGCGAGATCCGGCAATTGTGTGGCGAGGTAATTAACCATGCTGCCGCCATAACAAAATCCGACCGCGCCAATCTTGCCGCCGATGTCTTTCATGGTTTTCATAAAGCCAAACGCGGCGACAAAATCGGCACGCGCCTTGGTTTGGTCGAGTTTGGCAAACTCGGCACGCGCTTTGTCTTCATCCCCTGGGTAGCCGCCAAGCGGGGTGAGTGCATCGGGTGCAAACGCGATGAAGTTATCCAGCGCAAGCCGCCGGGTGATATCTTCAATGTGCGGATTCAGTCCGCGATTTTCGTGGATCACCATCACTGCTGGCAATTTACCGGTCATCTTGGCCGGCATGACGAGGTAGCCCTTCATCTTGCCGCTGCCGTTTGGTGAGTCGTACTCCACCATTTTGGCAACGATACGCGGGTCGTCTTTTTTTACAACTTGCGCGGTGGCGAATTGTGGGTTCAACATTTCCAGCAACATGGTCGCCGACACCCCGCCCACGGCGTATTTGGTGGCGCCGGACAAAAAGCCACGACGGTCGATCACACCATGGACATATTGGTCGAACAATTTCATCACTTCGGGGTCAAAATCGGCGGCGGTCTTTTTGGCGATAACTTGTTGCATGATGGTCCTCGGGTTGGGTGGTGAACGTCAGCGTTGATAATCTATTCTTTTTGCACCAATTTGTGCAGTCAAAACGCTTGATACCCGTCAATCGACCCCTTTTCAAATGCGGCGTTCCGGTCATAATCAAGCCATCAGGGCATCAATGATTTAATGAATCCGCGCGAAGGAGCGAATCATGGCAAAACTGAACGTAAACGGCAAAGTTTCAGACTATGCGGCAGACGAAGGCACACCACTTTTGTGGGTATTGCGTGAACAGCTCGGCTTGACCGGCACCAAATACGGCTGCGGCATCGCCCAGTGCGGCTCGTGCACGGTGCATATCGACGGCGTACCGGTGCGCTCTTGTGTGATGCCTGCCTCGGCGGTGAAGGCAACGCAAAAGATCACCACCATCGAAGGCCTGTCGAAAGACGGCTCGCACCCGATTCAAAAAGCCTGGGTCGCGCTCGATGTGCCGCAGTGCGGCTTTTGCCAATCCGGCATGATCATGGCCGCCACCGCGCTGATCAAATCCAAGCCGAACCCGACCGACAAAGACATTGACGACGCCATGACCAATATCTGCCGATGCGGCACCTACAACCGGGTGCGCACCGCGATTCACGCCGCCGCACGCGAAATGGCCGGCGCCAAATCCGCGCCTAAATCCGCTGCCAAAAAAGTGGCCAATGCCCTAAGTATTGAGCACATTGAAGGCGGTGCCGCATGAAGACCGTCAATGTTTCACGTCGTCAGTTTATTCAGGGTTCTACTGCCGTTGCGGGTTCGCTGGTGGTGGGCTTTCACGTGCCGTTTTTGAAAGACGCCAACGCACAAGCCATCACCTCAACCGCGCCGGAAATCAACGCCTGGGTGGTAATTCAACCGAATGATCAAGTCGTGGTGCGAATTGCCCGGTCGGAAATGGGGCAGGGCACCCTGACTGGTCTTGCACAGCTGGTCGCCGAAGAGCTCGAGTGTGATTGGGCAAAGGTCACCACCGAATATCCAACCCCCGGCCAAAGTGTTGCGCGCAAACGCCCGTGGGGCAGTTTTGGTACCGGCGGCAGCCAAGGCATTCGCGGTTCACAAGATTACGTTCGCAAGGGTGGTGCGGCCGCACGCATGATGTTGGTCCAAGCCGCCGCCGACGAATGGAAAGTGCCGGCTGCAGAATGCAGCGTGGCCAAAGGTGTCATCAGCCACGCCGCGTCATCGCGCACCACCACTTTCGGCAAGATGGCGCCGGCCGCCGCAAAACTCACCGCACCGACCGACGTCAAACTCAAAGACCCCAAAGACTGGAAGATCGCCGGTAAACGTTTGGCGCGTTTGGATACCGTCGACAAAACCACCGGCAAGCAAATTTACGGTATGGACTTGACCATGCCCGGCCTGTTGAATGCGGCGGTGATGGATTGCCCGGTATTTGGCGGCAAGCTGAAATCGTTCGACGATGCGGCGGTGCTGAAACGCCCCGGCGTTAAGAAGGTCATTCGGATTAACGATAGTGCGGTGGCCGTGGTCGCAGATACCTGGTGGCGCGCCAAAACGG
>JANOEV010000531.1:0-4949 GCA_031413695.1 Burkholderiales bacterium | reverse complement strand
ACCATGTGCGCCGACGCCGGATTGGTGCCGTGTGCCGATGACGGGATCAGACAAACGTCACGATGACCCTCGCCGCGTGACCGGTGGTATGCACGAATGGCGAGCAGCCCGGCATATTCACCCTGCGCACCGGAATTGGGCTGCAGCGAAACGGCGTCGTAGCCGGTGATTTCACACAGCTGCGCTTCGAGGGTTGAGGTCAGTTCCTGATAGCCCTCGGTCTGCTCAACCGGTGCAAACGGATGCACACCGTTGAATCCCGACCAAGTCACCGGAATCATCTCGCTTGTCGCATTGAGTTTCATGGTGCACGAGCCGAGCGGAATCATCGCCCGGTCAAGCGCCAGATCTTTATCCGACAATTGGCGGATATAACGCAGCATCTCGGTTTCCGAATGATGCGTGTTAAACACCGGATGGGTCAGAAATGGCGAACTGCGTTGCAATGCAGCCGGGATCATCGACACTGCCTTGATGTCGGCGAAGTGTGGTGCGGGTTTTCCCGCCACACCGGCAAAAATGGCGAGCAGCTCTTCAACGTCGCCGACCCCATGGGTTTCGTCAAACGACACACCAACCACCGGCTGCGCGACAAATTCACGCAGGTTGATTTCACACGCGCGAGCCGCGTCGAGAATTTTCCCCTGTTTGTCGCCGACCCTGACGGTGATGGTGTCAAAGGCGTGCACCGGTATCACCTCGTAGCCCAGTTGCGACACACCGGCGGCAAAGGTCGATGCCATGGTGTGGGTGCGCCGCGCGATTTCGGTGAGGCCGCGCGGGCCGTGATACACCGCATACATGCCGGCCATCACCGCCAGCAATACCTGTGCGGTACAAATGTTTGACGTCGCTTTTTCGCGGCGGATATGCTGTTCACGCGTTTGCATCGCCAGTCGCAACGCACGATTGCCCTGTGCATCGACCGAGACACCCACCAGACGACCGGGCATCGAACGTTTGAACGCGTCGCGGCAGGCGAGGAACGCCGCATGCGGCCCGCCAAAACCAAATGGCACACCAAATCGTTGCGACGAACCGACCACAATATCGGCGCCCCATTCACCCGGCGGCTTGAGCAGGGCCAGCGCCAACAGATCAACACAAGCGATGAACAATGCACCCTTGTCATGGGCAGTCGCTGCATATGCCGCCATGTCGTGTATCTGCCCCGAGGTCGATGGGTATTGCACCACCACCGCAAAATAATCGCCCGCCGCCATCAGCGCCGGCGCAAACCCAACCTTGACATCGAGTCCAAGCGGTTCGGCGCGTGTCTTGATGAGCGCGATGGTTTGCGGATGGCAGTCCCCGGCAACAATGATGGTGTTGCTTTTTGATTTGGCGCTGCGTTTGGCAAGCGTCATGGCCTCGGCTGCCGCCGTGGCTTCGTCGAGCAATGACGAATTAGAAATTTCCATACCGGTTAGATCACACACCATGGTCTGAAAATTGAGCAACGCTTCAAGCCGTCCCTGGGCAATCTCCGGCTGGTAGGGTGTGTAGGCGGTGTACCACGCCGGGTTCTCCAGAATGTTGCGCAGAATCACGGTTGGTGTAAACGTGCCGTAATAGCCCTGACCAATGTAACTCTTGAACACCTTGTTTTTACCGGCGATACGTTTCAGATCCGCCAGCACATCCTGCTCGGTTCGCGGCGCGGCCATGTTAAGCGCGTCGCGCTTCAAAATATTCAGCGGCACGATTTTTTCCATCAGCGTATTAAGCGAATCCGCACCGACAACCTTTAGCATGTCAGCCAGCCCATCTTGCTGCGGGCCGATATGGCGGCGGTGAAACTCGCTACCGTCGTTTAGTTCAGTCAGGGACATCAGATTCATGTAAAAACTCACTGGATGATTGGTTGTGCAACGTTGGATGGTGCGATCAGGCGGTGGCAACAGCTTGGTACGCCGCGGCGTCAAGTAGGTTGCCGACATCTGCCACACTGGCCGGCTTCATTTTGAAAATCCAGTTGTCATACGGTGCGCCGTTCAGGACTTCCGGCGTTGCGTCGAGTGTGCTGTTGAATTCAATGATCTCGCCGTTCACCGGCGCGTAAATATCGGACGCCGCCTTGACCGACTCGACCACACCGGCGGTTTCACCCGCCGCCAGTGTCTCGCCGACCTTCACGTCGCCGACAAACACCATGTCACCCAACATGTCCTGGGCAATATCGGTGATGCCGATGGTCAGGGTTCCGTCTGCTTCGGTGCGGATCCACTCGTGTGATTTGGTGTATTTCAGATTGGCGGGAATATTCATGTTGGCTCCGAAGTATGTGGACGGTGGTTGGTGGATGGTCGATGGTTCAGGAAATGAGTGCTTTGCCGTTGCGGACAAACGGCATTTTTACCACTTGCGCGGGCATCGGTTTGCCGCGGATATCAACATTGACGGTGTCGCCAACGGCAACGTCTTTCGGCACCCGTGCCATCGCCACTGAAAAACCGAGTGTGGGTGAATGGGTGCCGCTGGTGATCTCGCCGTCACCGTGCGCCGTCGCGACTTTCATGTGTGAACGCAACACGCCGCGATCGAGCAGCTTTAGGCCGACAAATGAATGTGATTTGCCGTTACGTTCGAGTGCGGCACGGCCGATGAAATCGCGCGCCGACTTCATATCAACCGTCCATGCGAGTCCGGCATTGAGCGGCGAAATCGTTTCGTCCATGTCGTTACCATAAAGATTCATGCCCGCTTCGAGGCGCAGGGTATCGCGTGCGCCCAATCCGGCGGGAAACACACCGGCGTGCTTGAGCGCCATCCAGAACCCGGCGGCATCGGCGGATGGCAACACGCACTCAAAGCCTTCTTCACCGGTATAGCCGGTACGCGCCACCATGATGTCGCCCGAAACATACGCCGAAAACGGCACCAGCGGCTCGGTGGTGGCACGCACGTGCGGCCAGACCTGCCACAACTTCTCACGCGCATTGGGGCCCTGTACGGCGATCATGGCCAGATCCCGGCGCGGTGTGATGGTCACAGCAAAGCCGTGATCCACCGACATTTTTTGCATCCACGCAACGTCCTTTTCAGCGGTGCCGGCGTTTACCACAATGCGGAAGTGGCTTTCACTCAGGAAATAGATGATCAGGTCGTCGATCACCCCGCCCGCTTCATTCAGCATGCACGAATACAGCGCCTTGCCGGGCGTTTGCAATTTATCGACATTGTTGGCAACCAGCATGCGCAGGAATGGGCGGCACGCCGCACCGTTGACGTCGACATTAAGCATATGCGACACGTCAAACATGCCTGCGTCGCGGCGCACGTGATGGTGCTCCTCGACCTGGCTGCCGTAGTTGAGCGGCATTTCCCAGCCGCCGAAATCGACCATCTTTGCACCACAGGCAAGGTGGGAATCAAATAGCGGGGTGCGTTTGAGCATGGACGGGACCGGTGATGATGGGGAAAGGCGTTCCTCGGAACGCCGATGTTTACCCATCTGTCCTATCTACCTGAGAGTTTCCCGGATCGATTGATCCGGTAGCCCCTTCGGTGAGCCGCATGACCGCTGCGACTTCTCTCCAGAGTTTTACGTTGTGTGGTTCCTGTTACCTGAGCGATTTCGGGTGATTGCGCCTTCGGCGGCTGTCTGCTGGCAACAGCACTCTCCCACACAACATCTGATACAGACTTTATTTTACTTCAAACAATCCCGGCGGGTTTGATCGAATGCATTAATGCATGTATTTGTCGATGGTTTGCGCCAGTTTGGTTGTTGTCACCGGTTTGACCAAATAGTCTTGCGCGCCCGCCTCCAAGGTTTCGCGCCTGGTCACCGTATCGTCAATTGACGTCAGGAAAATCACCCGCCGCGCTGACTGCGGTGCGCGCATCCGCACATTTTTGAGAAAGCTGATTCCCGATAACTTCGGCATGCGCATGTCGCAAATGACAAATTCAAACGATTCGTTTTGGCACAGCTCAAGTGCCGCCATGCCGTCCGCGGCTGTTTTTACCGAAAACCCCAACTTGATCATCGCCCGCTCGACAAACATGCGGGTGGTCTCGTCGTCATCAACAACGAGCGCCAATCCGCGCGAGGCAGGAACAATGGTCGGGGCAACGTTCATGTGCGCACACAATCCAGGAAATATTGCAATTTGCCGTCCACCTCTTGCTCGACCAAGCCGTGAATATCGGTTTCAAAGCCGGGGAAGGTCTGGTTGAAGGTACGCGCAAATTGCAGGTACTGCACGATGGTTTTGTTGAAACGCTCACCCGGAATCAGCAATGGAATGCCGGGCGGATACGGTGTCAATAACATGCTGGTAATGCGGCCTTCGAGTTCATCGATCGGTACCCGGTCAATTTCACGATGCGCCAACTTGGCGTAGGCGTCGGCCGGTTTCATGGCCGGCTGCATATCGGACAAATACATCTCCGTGGTGAGCCGCGCCACGTCATTTTCACGGTACATATCGTGAATTTGCTGGCACAGGTCGCGCAACCCGAGCCGTTCGTAACGCGGCTGGCTGGCGACAAATTCCGGCAGAATTTTCCACATCGGCACGTTGCGGTCGTAGTCGTCCTTGAATTGCTGGAGCGCGGTCAACAACGTGTTCCAGCGGCCCTTGGTGATGCCGATGGTAAACATGATGAAAAACGAATACAGCCCGGTCTTCTCGACGATCACGCCGTGTTCGGCGAGGAACTTGGTGACAATCGACGCGGGAATACCGGTTTTGGCGAACTTGCCCGAAACATCCAGTCCAGGGGTGATGACAGTTGACTTGATCGGGTCGAGCAAATTGAAGTCCGGCGCGAGATTGCCGAAGCCATGCCACTTTTCATTGGCCTTCAACATCCATTGTTCGCGGCTGCCGATGCCCGATTCCGCCAACTTATCCGGGCCCCAGACCTTGAACCACCAGTCCTTGCCAAACTCGGCGTCAACCTTGCGCATGGCGCGACGGAAGTCCATTGCCTCGGAGATC
>JANOEV010000530.1:0-7805 GCA_031413695.1 Burkholderiales bacterium | reverse complement strand
TCGAGCAGCAATCCCTTGGTGGATTTTTCCAGCAGCGTGTCGAAATCGATGCCATCGATCAAATCCAGCGGATCAAGTGTGTTGCCTTTGGACTTCGACATCTTGTTGCCTTCGGCGTCGCGCACCATGGCGTTGATGTAGACGTCCTTGAACGGCACCTTGTCCGTGAAGTGCAATGTCATCATGATCATTCTGGCGACCCAGAAGAAAATAATGTCATTGCCGGTCACCAACACATTCGATGGCAAAAACGCCTGCATATCGGCGCGCGTTTTGGCGTCGTCGTTGGGCCAGCCAAGCGTGGTGAACGGTACCAGTGCCGAGGAGAACCAGGTGTCGAGCACGTCATCGTCGCGCTTGACCGGCTTGCCACCCGCTTTGGCTTCTGCTTCCGCTTGTGTTCGTGCGACGTACACGTTGCCGGCGTCGTCGTAGTAAGCGGGTATCTGATGTCCCCACCACAATTGTCGTGAGATACACCAGTCTTGAATGTTGTTAAGCCAATGGTTATAGGTTGCAGCCCAATGGTCCGGATAGAACTTAACCTGACCTGATGCGACGGCGTCGAGGCCGCGTTTAGAAAGACCATCCATTTTCACAAACCACTGATCCGTCAACATCGGCTCGATGATAGTGTTGGTGCGATCAGAACGCGGCACGTTGAGTTTGTGTTTTTTCTCGGAGACCAATGCGCCGAGGACTGCGAGATCTTTTAATACGACTTTACGCGCCTCAAAACGATCAAGGCCACGATAGCTGACTGGTGCAGCGTCATTGATCTTTGCATCAAGCGTCAAAATACTGATGGTTTCGAGCTTGTGCCGCAGCCCGATCTGATAGTCATTGACGTCATGCGCCGGCGTGATCTTTACACAACCGGTTCCAAATTCCTTGTCGACATAGCTGTCGGCGATGATCGGAATCGGCCGATTTGATAGCGGCAGCATTAATTGCTTGCCGACCAAATGCTGATAGCGCGCGTCATCGGGATGCACCGCCACCGCAACGTCACCCAACATCGTTTCAGGACGGGTGGTGGCCACGGTGAGCCCTGTTACCCCATTGATGGGGCCATCGGCAAACGGATAATGAATCTCCCAGAGCTTGCCATCTTCTTCTTGGCTAATCACTTCCAGGTCCGAGACTGCCGTGCCCAGTACCGGGTCCCAGCTGACCAAGCGTTTACCGCGATAAATGAGGCCCTGCTCATGCAAACGCACAAACACTTCCACCACGGCCGCCGACATCTTCTCGTCCATGGTGAAGTAGCCGGCCTTGTCACCTTCGGTATCAGCGTAGTCCCAGTTGGCGGAGTCGCCCAAACGGCGCATCTGACGGGTAATGGTGGAGCCGGATTCATGTTTCCAATCCCACACCCGCTTCAAGAAGTTCTCGCGGCCCAATTCGTGGCGCGACTTGCCTTCGGCCTGTAACTGGCGCTCGACCACGATCTGTGTGGCGATACCGGCGTGGTCGGTGCCAACGATCCAGTTGGTGTTATCGCCGCGCATGCGGTGGTAACGCACCAGCGCGTCCATCAACGTTTGTTGAAACGCGTGGCCCATATGCAGCGTACCCGTTACATTCGGCGGCGGCAGCTGTACTGAATAGGCGGATTTGGCGGCGTCACCACTGTGGGCGAAATAGCCGGCGGCCTCCCAGACCGGATACCAGCAGGCTTCAATCGCCGTTGGGTCGAAGGATTTAGCGAGGTCACTCGCGATTGGGGCGGCGGAGGCGGTTGCGTCGTTCATGAAATTTTCCGTCCGCACGTGATGGCGGACTGTTATAGCAAGGTGAAGAAAAGCCTACTTTTTGCCAGTTGTGTTGTCGTTGCGATTGCGCAGCCGGTCGGCCAGCGCAGCGTTGACCGCGTCGCCAATTTCATTGGCAATACTTTGCTTCATATCGGCCAGCACATGGCCCACGGTTGCATTGAGCTGGGTCTGAAATTGTTCGCTCAGTCGCGCCTCCAGACTGGTTGCAAGTTCAGCGTCGATGCGTTGCGACACCCGCGTAAAAATATCTTGCGACAACTGGTCAATCTCACCGTCCGTCAGTTGTGTGAGCATATCCGGCTTTTGCATACCCGGCGCTGTGTTGCCTGCTTCAGGCACCCATTCCGGCGCCCCAACCAAATCGGTCAACACCGGAATGTTGCGATCATCCGCATCAAAACTACCCTTACCGACCAAGGCATCAACTTTGCCGGCCAGTTTGTCGGCGGTTTCTTTATCCTGGTCCATTATTTTGCCGCCGCCATGTCAAGATTCTGAATTTCAAATCCCCGCGACTTATAAAACTTCAGACGTTCACGTGCCTTGGCGCGATCGGTGTCGTCGGTTGAAACAACCTCGCGCAAAAATTCGAACCGTGTGAAGTAGGGAGGTGGTTCATCGCCGAGGTTGAGGAGGGCATCGTGATGCGGCAGGGTTGAGTCTGCATTGGCGATCACGACCGGCGTCGCCGCTGCCAGCGCATGATCCGCACGCACATGCGGCACAAATGACAGCTGCGAAAACGTCCACAGCAGCCGGTCAAATTCACCTGCCGTTGCTTCGTCAGGTGCATAGACAATCAGCCGTTTACCGCTGTCGATCGCCTTCTTGGCCAGTTTGCAGCCAAACGATAGCTTGTTGTCGACGTTGAAAAAAAACTTTACTTCAGTCATCAGAATCTGTCTGCGGGTTATCCGGTGTTGTGGTGGTGTCGAAAGGTATCGTCACCACCACGGCGTCAGTGCATTACAGGCCGGCGCGTTTCATCAGGAATTTTGACAACAGTGGCACCGGTCTGCCGGTTGCACCCTTGTCCTTGCCAGAGGTCCATGCGGTTCCGGCAATATCCAGATGGGCCCATTTATAAGTCTTGGTGAACCGGCCAAGGAAACACGCAGCGGTAATCGAGCCACCGGCACGGCCACTGCCGATGTTCGGAATGTCGGCGAAATTGGATCTTAATTGTTCGTCGTATTCTTCACCCATCGGCAACAACCAGGCTTTGTCGTGTGCGGCATTACCGGCGGCAACCAACTCGGCGCCGAGTTTGTCATCGTTGGCAAAAATACCCGAGGTGACGTGACCCAATGCGATGACCATCGCGCCGGTCAAGGTCGCGGCATCAACCACAACTTCCGGTTTGAAGCGCTCGGCATAGGTCAGAGCGTCACACAGGATCAAGCGACCTTCGGCGTCGGTATTGAGGATCTCAACGGTCTGGCCGGACATCGAGGTGACCACGTCGCCCGGGCGGGTGGCATTTCCGCCCGGCATGTTCTCGCAGGTCGGCACCAGCATGACGACATTGAGCGGCAATTTCATCATGCCGACCATTTTCATGGTGCCAATCATGGCGCCTGCACCACCCATGTCATACTTCATTTCGTCCATTTCTGCGGACGGCTTGATTGAAATGCCGCCGGTGTCGAAGGTAATGCCCTTGCCGACCAGCACCACCGGCTTTTGGCCTTTTTTGCCGCCATTGTGTTCAAGCACAATAAATTTTGGCGGCAGGTATGAGCCCTTGGAAACCGACAGCAGCGTGTTCATGCCAAGCTTTTCCATGTCCTTTTTCTCGAGAACGGTGCACTTGAATTTGTAATCCTTGGCGAGTTTTTTGGCGGTGTTGGCCAGATATGCCGGCGTGGCGATATTCGGCGGCAAATTGCCCAACTCCTTGGTCAACTGCATCGCTTCACCGATGGCTTCGCCGGATTTGATGGCAGATTTGATCGCCTTCTCGTCTGTTTTGCCGTTGAGGTGAAAGGTCAATGCCTTGCCCACCGTCTTTGAGTCGGATTTTTTGGTTGCGGTGTAACGGTACGCGCCGTCAATCGCCGCAATCACCGCCCGCTCAACTTTGTGTGCCAGATCCTTGCTCAGATTGGTGTCAAGCGGCAGTGTGACGTCGGTGACAGCGGTTGACTTGAGTGCCTTGAATGCGGCAATGATTGCGTTGCAAAAACTATGGGTGCCGTATTTGGCCTCGTCGCCCAAGCCGACCAGCAACACGCGCTTGGCGGCGACGCCATCCAATTTGTGCAATACCAGGGTGCTGCCAATTTTCCCGGAAATGTCGCCTGACGCTGCCGCTGCTGCGATGGCACCTTTTGCGGATTTGTCCAATGCCAACGCCGCGAAGGCGAGTTTTTTGGAGTCCCAGATGCCAACCATGACGCAGTCGGTTTTGTGTTTTGAAAGGTCGCCGGTGGAAATGCTGAATTGCATGTTTGTCTCCAGATGAATTCGGGGTACCGCGCCAAAGCCCTGCCGGAAGGTGGCAATGGACAGCTTAAGCGCGGCCGTAAAGGGAAATTATCGCCTGTTGCGACGCCCTGCGTCAAAACTTGTCATCCGCCAGGCCGGTAACACCGATGAGATGATGATTGCCAGTCTGATTGCCAGCCGCGTTCCCGGTGTCAGAATGGTCTAGGGAGCAGCGTGCAAACAAACCGACCCCGACCAGCCGCCCAGTCATCGATTGTGCCAAGGTCGACGTCGAGCGGACCAAATTCATACCTGGAAAACCGGATTCTGCCCTGCGTTGAGAACATCCGGATGTCACTGTTAACGTATTCGCGCAGCCAAAGGCCGTTTTTCTTGATGACATAGACGCCGCCCGGGCTAAACAGGCTGGGGCAGGTCTGCTCAATTTGATCAAACAACGCCGTCATCTTGGCGCGTTCACGATCCAGTGCCTGACGCATCGGGTTGTCCTTTTGCAGGCTGCAGGCAATCAATTCGACGCCGTTGGTCAACAGGTCCGGCATATAAATTGGCAGACAGTCGTCCGGCAAAATCCTGACATCCCAGCCGGCGATTTGTTGATCAATCCCATAGATCGACTTGCCAAGGTTGCCGTCGCGAAATGTGCCGGCGACGGTCTCAAACATGACGCGCAGCCGGCCGTCATGTGCCGCCATGAACGCATTGACACGTTTGCTGCCGGCGCCGCGCGGGTCAAGCGGGTAGGTCCCGACCAAATTGAGCAGGCGTGAATCCGCATGCAGTCGCAGTGCGACCGCCGAATTGGTGATGACGCCGATGGTCAGGTAGCCATAGGGCGCATCGACAAGCGCCCTAGGGACATCAATCGTCAGCCACTGCTTGGTCCACGGTCCGGTTGACCAGCGCGGGTTGCCGGCCGCCGAAAAATGAAAAATCTGCGCAGTGGTGACGACCAAACACAAAACGACAGCGAAGCGCCGGTTGACAATAACGCGCCGGACCAATATGACCAATGCCGGGCCCGCCAACAGCATGACCGGCAGCGCATAGCGGCCGTTGCCGGAGGTCGATTGCCAGAATATGTAGGACAGGAAAAAGACGGCCAGCAAAAAACGACTTGCAACAGACAATTCGGTCCCGCCGGCGTCTGCCGTTTTGACCGGCGATGCTGCGATCGTTCGGCGGATGACGATCAATACAAACAGCACCAGGAGGATCGCAATGACGGCAAATCGTAAATCTGGCGCGTTATGCTCAACATAGATCCAGCTGTGAAAGTCGGCCATTCGGAACGGCTGTGAAACGGCCTCCAGGAAGCCATCGGCAATAAAGCGCCGGTGCGCGAGCACCGTGACCGGGAAATCCGGCGACTTGAACCAGTGATTGAACATCGGAAAAACCGGATTGCCAAACTCGTTGAAGAGTTGCCAAAACCAGAATCCCGAACTGATCAATCCGCCGCATATCGCGCCAATGGTCACCCGCATAAAGGCGGCAACACCGGCACGATTGAGTCCGATCACAGTCAGCAAGGCGAGTGCGGCGCTGACCCCAAAAATCACGTTGGTTAACTTGAGTCCGGCGGCCACACCGAACAGCACGCCCGCCAGCAATACCAGTGACGGCGCTGTCCGGCCCCGTTTGAAAAATACCAACAGCAATAACAGGCCGGCAAAGAAGAAGACGTTGGTGGTCGGATCGAGGAAGGTGCCACCAACAACGCCGAGAAATACCGGCGACGCCGCTGCAAGAAGCATGGAAATTGCCGACCATGTTGACCCATTTGCCACGCCGGCAAATACGTGCCTCGACAAAATCACCCAGAGAAAAAGCAGTGCCAGGCTGTGAAACGCCGCCAGCATCATGCCAATGATCAAGCTGTGCCAACCTGCCTGGAACATCCAGTAAAACGGCAGGTAGCCGATCGGGTTTAGGTAGCGCTGTGCGCTGGCACCCATAAAGTCGCCACGCAGATCCTGTGTCCAAAATGCGTGGGGGCTGTAAAGGTGATAGTTAAGCAGGTCCCAGTTGGTATCCTTGCCGAGCAAGAAAGTGATCAAGCAACTGACCGCAACAAAAATCAACAACGCCACCATCAGCGGTAGCTTCCCGTCAATACGCGCCCGTTGGCCTGTGTTGATATGGTTCTTGTTGATGTCGGTCGACATTCGGTTCCAGGGAGGCGTGGCGGGCGATGAAATTCGATTTGTAGTGGCGAACGATCTATGCTTGCGGCAGTTATCCGCTTGATCGATGCAGCCGGTCAGTCCGATTCTAGAGGATTTGGCAATTTTTCCGAATCCGTGAATGCCTCCCGACAGTTGTGCCAGCCAAGGCCTGCGGCGGGGCAAATATGCAATACTCCAGCGGGTATTTCAAACGCACCGCCGACGATTGCCGCCCGGCGGAATGATTTCCAAGAAAACGAATGAGTATGGTCGTATCCCGTGC
The DNA here is from genome assembly GCA_031413695.1 of Burkholderiales bacterium. Taxonomy (GTDB): domain Bacteria; phylum Pseudomonadota; class Gammaproteobacteria; order Burkholderiales; family Usitatibacteraceae; genus UKL13-2. Next base: position 1,128 of record JANOEV010000530.1, on the reverse strand, counting down.
AAATATTTGAGCGCAGTCTGACCCGCGAATTCACCTCGATCAGTCTGGGTGTGGTGAGTATATTGATCGCGATTATCGTCACACACCAACTGATCACCTACCTCGGGCGGGCGGCATCGGGAACGGTCGAGCCGGAAGCGGTGTTGGCATTGATTGGTTTTGCATTGCTGGCGTATCTGCCCGTTTTGCTTGCACTTGGTTTGTTTGTTTCGGTGCTGGTGGCATTGTCACGCAGCTACCGCGAGAGCGAAATGGCGGTTTGGTTTTCATCCGGGCTCTCAATTGTGGCGTGGGTCAGGCCGGTGCTCAAATTTGGCTTCCCTGTGGTGTTGGTGACAGCGCTGCTGAGTACGGTACTAACACCGTGGGCGTTTCGCGAAAGCGCCGAATACCAACGAATTTTGCGCAACAAGGATGATGTGTCGCGTATTGCGCCGGGTAGCTTTATTGAAGCGCGCGGTTCAAACCGGGTGTTTTTTGTTGACAACACCTCAACCGACGCGACCGCCATCAACAACGTGTTTGTTCAATACAACCAAAACAACCGCTTTGGTGTTGTGGTGGCCGAAAGGGGCGCGACCGAGGTTGCGCCCAACGGCGACAAGTTTTTGGTGTTGTCCAACGGTCGGCGCTATGAGGGTACCCCGGGCGCACTCGACTTTCGTATCATTGACTTCACGACCCAAAAGCTGCGCGTTGAGAGTAAACAAGTCGGCATTGAGGCACCCAACAGCAAACAACTGTCAACAATGGCGTTATTGCGCGAACCCACGCCGGAACGCGTTGCAGAATTGCATTGGCGGCTGGCATTACCGGTGGCGGCGCTGATCCTGGCCCTGATGGCCATTCCATTGTCGTTTGTGAATCCGCGTTCTGGTACCTCCTGGAATGGCGTGTTTGCGGTGATTATTTTTTTCCTCTACTACAACACGCTTTCGATTTTTCAGGGGTGGACTGCGCAAGGACGCATTCCGACGTGGATCGGGCTCACGCCGGTTCATATCGGCATGGTGCTGATTCTGGCGGGATTGTTTTTTAAACAGCTGTTTGGTTTTCGCTGGCTGATTCTCGCAAAAAAGTAGATTTGGCGGGTATGCGGACGGTAAGCTAAAATGCGTGCTTGGTTGC
>JANOEV010000529.1:0-21948 GCA_031413695.1 Burkholderiales bacterium | reverse complement strand
GTAGTATGCCCGACCTCAGAACACGGTGCAGAGAATGGTACTTCTATAAAGCACTACAGTTATTGAAGGATGAATTGCACGGTTTGTGCCCTGATAGCGCCAGAAACTGTAGCAGCGAGCCACATACCTACTTCAGAAACTGTCGCTATCTCGCCCCTCCAACTTCAGAAACTGTATTAAGGGCTTCAATTTTGATGTTGCCTTCAAGCCCCGACGTGTTCGCGCTGAAGTATCTTTTTGAGATTGTCGCCGTGTATCTCTCGCACCTCACGAGACTTCGGGAACCGTGTGGGCGTTAGGTCGATGACGATGGAGGCCTTGTAAGCCCCTCTGGGGAAATTTGCGGACGTCATCTCAAGCTTGCCCTTGCAGTCGTCTAACGCGTGCCATGTGAGGGCGTAGAGCGTTGCTTTGTTTGGTCTGGCTCCCATTCGGGTTTCACAGACCAGACCAGAGGCCAGCAACTCCTTTTTAGCAGCGTTTAATGTCGCCTCGGATCGCCATCCACGAGGCTTCATCTGCTTGAATGACGCTGCAAGATCGCCGTTGTTGCTGCCACGGTACTGCACAGCCAGGTCAATTAAGAGCATTCGCGCTCGTGATGACAACGAGGTGTAGGCGCGGCAATTCAAAACTTCGTGCGGGAAGGCGACAAACGAGCCACCCTCGCGCTTATCCCTTGCGCCCTTCCAGTTCGGTTTCCTAGACATTGAAAACCTATGCGGCTAGCGCAGTAAGCGTTCTGGGTTCGCTAACGTAAACATATTGTGCGACGTTGATATGCCGCACTCCGCCCGTCTCAACCTTGACTCGAAGCGTCAGGATAACGTGGCCTAGTTCGCGCAATTCTTTAATCCGAACTGCTGGGGCCATGATGTTGAAGTCTTCCCGCAACTGCACTGTAGTTTTCGGGCCGGTCGAGAGCGCTTCCAGAATAATTGCGCGTTGGTTGGGTGCGCTGGTATCTTGGCGGTTCAGTGTGGTGAGGGGTGCGGTCGATCCTTGCACGGCGGCCGCCCCTGAGTTTTCGTTTGTCATCGCAGCCCCCTTACTTTGATTCGATCTGAGCTGCTATCCACGCATCGACTTCACTCGCTAAGAAGCCCTTTGCGCGCGCACCGAGAGGGTACGATTTTGGAAACTCACCCCGCTTGATCTTTTCGTAGAGAGTGGTTCGCGAAAGCGAAACGAGTTCGCGTACTTGTTTCAATCTTAAGAATCGTCGTGCTAGTGGTTCCATATGTGCTGCCCTTGCGCGCACGGCATCCGCTTACTTTGGCCGTGTTCGCATCGTTTAGGTGTTCAGCGGACATACGAAACTCTAGGCACAAAAAAGCCGCAGTAAAGCGGAACAATTCAACTCAAAAATTAGTAATTGATGATGATTTCTGCGACCCTCTTTCGGGCACGGGGTAGTAACCTTCGGTACTTCTCAATCTCCTTCCGGTAGTTTGCTGATGGAAACGCTTTCCCGTGCTCATCAGCGAAATCGCGGAAAAACTCTTCAATGGCGGCTTTGTCGGTTGTCTTCCTCCCCGCCCTCGTCAGCTTGGCCTTATTGCTTGACACGACCTGCACGAAGTTTATGTAAAAGCTGTCATCGTAAATGACCGGCTGCCCGCGTTTTTTCTTGCCAATTGTCTTGGCGATCCATTTCTCCAAAAACCCATCGAGTTTTCGAGGCCGGCCAACTTGGGCAACTGGCAAATGCTTAAGTCGTTTGACATGATCTCTCGCCATCGCTCGGCACAACTCAAACCATCTGCTATCGTCTTTGGGGATTTCGTAATGCTCCGCCAAGAGTCCGAGAGTTTCGACTTCTAACTCAAACCGCCACATCTTCGGGCTGCGACTCTTTGCCTCCTTAATTTCGTGCGCGCTGATTCGCTTGCCCAGAGCGCCGGAATATTTTTTTGGTCGTGTCGTCATACCCAGCCCCTAAAGCCCCTTCATCAGGCGGCACGCAGCGATACAACTTTATTGTCAGCCTTGGCCTCTAGCGCTCGATACAACTTATTGAGTGCCTCCCGTTTCTCGGGCAGGTAGTCGTGACCGTCATAGTGCCGCTTTTGCACGCCAGCTAGCCCGTGACTTTGCAGTTCGCCGCGAATATCCCTACTCACGCCTAGCGAGGATAGAAGCGTTTCGACGCCTGACCGAATCCGCTTAAGTTGGAAGTCTTGAATGCCATGGTCGACTGATTGCGCCCACTTCGACAATGTGACGCCATCCAGCTTGGTCTTTCCGCTATCAGTGGAAAACACAAAAACACCTTTGTCAGTTGGCAGAAGTTCAAGCGCTTCCACCGCAGCGGGAAGTAGCGGCAACGTGTGGGCGCGTGGTGGTTTGCCGGGTTTACCCTTGCCGTCAAATATGGTGATGCTATCGGCGGTGACATGCTGGCGTTCAAGTCTCACCAGTTGCGCAATACGTTGGCCACCTGTCAGTAAGTGCAGGCGAAGTGCGGCACCGCGAACGTCCGAGAGGTCTTTGATCGCTGCCCAATACGCGCGCAATTCATCGGCATCCAGTGGATTTTTATCGGCACGGTCTTGGTCTTCATCGCGCTTGGTCGATGCAACTGGATTTGCTGTTATGCCATACGCTTTGAATTTGACGGGTATCTTTGCCTTGGCATCCACTTCCAGCGCAACGGCGTAGGCCGCGTGCAAGTAGCTGCGTAGTTTATTGGCGGTGCGGCCTTTACCTGCCTCGTGCAATAGGCGCAGTAGGTCGGTGACTTGTTTGCTGGTGACGTGCAACGCTGGCGTATTGGAAAGCCTGTTATCCGCCTCGAAGACATGCAGGCGAAAAATGGAACGCGCCTCTGCATGTGAACGGCGCTCTAACTTCTCAAGGTAGTCGCAATAATCGGTTAGCAGCGCCCTGAGGGTATGTGCTGATCGGTCACGCTCTGCTTCTTGACGGGCGACGTACTCCGCACGTTCTGCGGCCTTTGTGGCACGAAAGCCGCCTGTGACGCGATTCGTCGCCTGCACCATCGCGTTTTGCTCACATTGCCGCAGAGCTGCCTCGATGGAATAGCCGCGCTCAGTGGGTTTCAGACTCTTTGGCGGTGCCTTTGCGTCATACGTGCCGATAGGTACCCTGTCGGTCTTGCCGCCAGCCGTGTAGCGCCAATAGAGCATAACTGCGCCGCCAGCCAGTTTCCGTGCCTGCAACGCGCCGCCCTGTGGCACTTTGCCGATAGTTACAAAGGCATTGACCGCTAAACCCTTGATGGTGTCACCAATAGATTTCATTATCATCCTCGCTATGACGGCGACACAATTTGCTGTGCCAGTCTCGTGCCAGTTTTGGAAAGAATGTTACTGGCACATAAAGGACTATATTGAACGCTAATTAGCTATGACGCAAGGGGAGTACGCAGTTTATTTTGTTCGGAGAAGTTCGGGGAAATCCCGAAAATTAGGACTCATAATCCTTTGGTCGTTGGTTCAAGTCCAACACGGCCCACCAACCATTTCTGTCTGTATCAGCCGACTTGGCTACCCGGTGTAATCCATAAACTTCTCAGGTGACACGCGCAGCGCTGCGCCTGTCGGGCATGACCTTACACAAGCCGGACCGCCCTTTTGTCCTTTGCACATGTCGCATTTGACCGCTTTTTTGGGCGCATTCTTGTCGTAAATGCCGGACGATGTACCGGGCTCTTCGCCAAGTCCAAACAACAGCCATGACAGGACCGTTGGCTTTGATTTGGGTGGATTTACCGGTGCCAACTGGATAACGCCATACGGGCAATTTTTTTCACAGTTACCGCAGCCAATACACGCGTCAGTGATAAAAACCTCACCGTTCTGAGATCGATGGATTGCATCAGGCGGACAGTCCTTCATGCAATGCGGGTGCTCGCAATGGCGGCATGATGTCGGAACGTGGATCTGTGCGTAGGTCGGTCCCGCCTCGCGGTCGAGTCGCGACGTGCCGTCATGCGTTTCAGCGCAGGCTTTTTCGCAGTTGTTGCAACGAATGCACAAAGACTCGTCGATCAGCAGCACATCGGTTGCCTCGCCCAAGCCCTGCTGCATCAAAAATGAAATCAGGTTACCGGAATCCGATTTTGATTCCATCGTCTGGTTGGTCGACATGCGCTGCATCAACCGTGCGTCAACGCCGCCCCGCATGGACGTATTGCGCGACACCACTTCGACAAAACGTTTGGCTTCCAGCATCACACATTCAGTTGGTACCGCGGCGCGCACTGTGGCCGATCGTGGTGCGTCGGACATCAATGCCATTTCCCCCACATAGTTACCCGCAGCAACATAGGACATGACGACCTCCTTGCCGGCAATGGCCCGCGAGACCGTCACCGAACCACGGCGGATCATGTAAAGACCGTCGGCTTTGTCGCCTTCACTGAAAACAGTCTCATTGGCGGCATACCTTTTGATAATGGCGCCTTCAACCAGGAAGTCAACTTCGTCTTCCGGAATTTGCGCCTGTAGATACTGGCGCACAGCACGCTTGAGTGAAACTTGATCAAGCGTCTTGCGGACTGCCTCGACCGACGCCAAAAGTTTAAGCATCGAACGACGCGGTGTTTCGATCAGCACACAGTCGCCACCGGCCAGAATGGTCGCCGTGCGGCGCCTGCCGGAGATCAAACCCATCTCTCCAAAAAACTGTCCCCGGTTCAACACCACGCCTGCAGGTTTCCCGCCTTTTCCAGGTACTTCAACCATCGTGCTACCTTCGACGATCGAAAAAAACGAGTTGGTATAGTCATTCTTCTTGAAAATGGTCTCGCCCAGTGCGGGCGTGCGGATTTCACTGTCGAGCAAAAATTCGCGCAATTGCAGGGTTGTCAGTGCCGAAAGTAGCGGCACGTTTTTGCGGATGCGTTCCAGCCCCTCGTTGACATCCCTGGCGCGACGATACTGTGCAAACTTCGCGCGCAACAAGGGTTCATCAGCCGGTTCTATATTCCGGCCCAACGCGTATTCGATGACCTCATAGCCCTGGTTCATCGCCTGTTTGATCAATGGATAACCACCCAGCGCGCCGACGATATAGATCCCCGGCACGTTGGATTCGTATTGTGCAGAAAGTTGCGGCACCGCGGCGGGGTCATTGTTGGGAAATGTCACGCCAAAGCTCTCCACCAACTTGCGCGGCGGTGTGGCGCCAAGCCGGGCAATGATACGGTGGCAGCGGATCGCCTCAACACCCTGCGGCGTGTTGGCGACAAAAAGCGCGGGAGGGCCGCCATCGAAGGTGCTATCCGCCGTCTCCACTCGCTCAACCTTGGTGCCAAATCGGCATTCGAGTGTGCCGTCCTTGATAGCGGTTAGTACCGCTGAAAGATTACCTTCTTTGCAGCGGGTGAACTCGTCATTGCGGTTGATCATGATCACGCGGTTTTGTTTTGCCAGCGCCATTGCGTTTTCAATCGCGGCATCACCCGCGCCGACCACGACAATGGTCTCATCACGAAAAGCCTCAGGATCGTCAAGCTGGTATTGAACTTCCGGCAGATCCTCACCAGGTGCACCCAACTTACGCAGATTGCCCTGCACGCCGATCGACAGCACAACCGTGCCCGCCTCAATGCTGGTGCCATTGGTCAGACTGATAATGAATGCGCCTTTGACGCCAGCAATTGACTTCACCTCCGCCTGATAGCGGATGTTGACCCCGTACTTCTTGAGCTCGGTATCCCAGGCAGCCAAAATCTTTTCACGGGTGCCGGCGGCAAAACTCATCGGGCTGCGCAGCGGCAATACGCCGGGCTCGGCCATCACGTGTTTGCCCTTCTGATATTTGTAAATGGTGCTGGCCGGCTGCCGTTCGGCTTCGAGCAGAATGTGCGAGACCTTCAATTCCGCCGCATGTCCTGCTGCAGACAATCCCGCCGGGCCGGATCCAATGATCGCGATCTCAAATTTTTCCATCACCAATCCCCGCTTTGTTATCGTGTCAACGTGAGCCGCAGCCCGCGCATCCGTGCCGCAAACTCCTGCGGTTTAAATTTTTCGTCGTCTTGTAACACGGCATTGAGACGCTTCCACTCGGTGTTGAATGCGGCAGCCGATTTCAGCGCGCCTTGTTTTGCCATGAATTGCCCGACCGAGGCAATCGCCAGCGCCGCCTGTTCGGCGGCGGCGTAGTCACGGTAGGCCCCGTTGATGCCATCATCGACCAGGCCGAGCGCAATCGCCTGAATCAACTTATTGTCGACCTTGGTCACGTTGATCCGGACGACAATCTCATTGGCCAGCGACTTCATGGCGGTCGCGGTTTGTTTGATATCACCGTCGCCAGCAACGGCGCGGTGTAGTGCAAGCGTGTTGGAAGTAACCCGTTCACCCAATGCCGGCTCGATGGCGCGGGCGATGACGCGCAGCATCAACATGTTGGCATCATTCAGCCGCACCAGGCCCGGTGTCGCGACTGCGCCAAGCGGTGTTGTTGATTGCAACCGGCGCTCCGCCATGGGCCGGTGACAGGCATGACAATCAAACAGTACCAGCTCGGGGAAGATACCGTCGCGCCCGCGTTTGTCGTCGTTGAGGATGTCGATTGTTTCGCTGACTGCAAGCGCCTGGCCAATCGCCCACACCTTGATGCCGTCCCACACACGTTTGCGTTCGCCGTAATCACGATCCAAGACAAAATGTTTTGGTGCCATTTCGGTGAAGCTGTCGAGATCAAAACTCATGCGTGGATGGCCGGCACCCATGATCCGGTGGGTGACAAGTTTGTCCTTGTTGCCGAAGTGGCAGGACAGGCATAGCTTCGCCCGTGCCACGGCGTCATTGGTTGGGTACATGCCGTCGGCAATATTGTTTTCGTGCGAGGCGCCAGGGGCGACGTGTGAACGGATCCATTTTTCTGCCGGACCATGACATGCCTCGCAGGTGATATTGTCAGTGATCTTGAATTTCTCGCCGTGGCGGGCGGCAGGCACATTGTGGGCATGACAATCAATGCAAATTTTTGCCTCATGCGCCGGTTCTCGCAGCCCCAAATTGATGGCAATGCGCTTCGATTTTTCGTTCCGCAATACGTTGTAGGCGCGGGCGTGTTTGTCGAGCCGGCTCCAAGTGACGTATTCGTTTTGCATCACGTTGCTTTCCTGCCAGGTATTGATTGCCCCGTGGCAAAGTGATGATGCACAGGTGGCCGCGCCCTCGGTTTTGTGGGGCGACTGGTTCGGCAGCGGCTGCGCACCGGCGGTGGTGGCGTGCGCCAGCAACAGCAGCAGCGCCACCAACACATAAGCGGCCGGCAACCTTGCCAACTGGGAATACAAACATTTCATTTAGTTGCTCCCATATGCCCGGCTGCCGCCGGTGTTGTCAACGGCCGGCCGGACCCATTGACCGAGGCGGTCAGCGCCGAGAGCGGCACAAATTTGCCCCGCTCGATGGCGTCGGTCACGGTCCACAGCGCGCCTTCTGGTGTCAGATAAAACTTATCCATTTCGCGCCGGTTGAATGGCCGCGATCCGATGCGTCCAAATACCGCGATCTGCCCGCCGGTTTCGTCCACCGCCCGGTCACGATCGAGCCCTTTTGACAATGCCAGCGCCGGCGAGTCGGTGTGGCGCCACGCAATGAGTTCGGGCTTGGGCTCCGGTGAGAACCCGTAGAACTTGGGTTGCGAGTCGGGCGATGTCAGCTGGACAACCTTCAATCCGTTTTTTCCATCCGCGATATAAGCAAAAAGCGAGGCGTTGGTTGATGCCACAATCACATCCCGCGCGTCATTAATTTTGCCGTCGGCGGTGAACCGCAGATACTGGCGCGGTTCTAGCGGCTTTTCGACATCAACGATGACAAGGCCATCACCGCCCCCGGCAACATAAGCATAGGTGCGCGCGACGTATACCCTGCGGGCGTCGGCGAGCGGCACGATTGCCTTTGCAGTCGGCTTGTCGGGGCGGGTCACGTCGATGACTTCAAGACCTTTGGCGGTGGTCACAAAAAGATAGCGGAACTGCAGTGCCGAGGCACGCATATCGTCGAGCGGCAGTCGGGCGGCGACCACTGGTTTTAACGGATCATTCAGATTCAACACAACCAGGCCGCTGTCGGTTGCCACATACGCATAGTAGCCGCCAAGGATGATGTGGCGGGCACCTTTGAGCACATTGCCGTCGTTCCACGTTGCCGCACGCTTGAGAAAATTGTTACGCGGCTCGCCGTCCGCGAGTGTGTCGACATTCACCACAATCAAGCCCTCTTCGGCATCCACGACAAACGCATAATGATAGATAGGATGAAACGGCTGCTCTTCATTGGTCACGCGCATTAACTCACCCTGATTCCTCTCGGGTGCGATCGGCTGGTTGGTCGGCAATGCCATGCATGTTGCATTGGTCGACGGTACGTGGGTGTTGTGTCCCAGCGGGGAAAATGGTGCGGATATGATCCGTTGCGAGACGCCCTTGTTGGCGATTGAGGCAACGTCATACACACGAAGTCCGCCCGAACCCTCGGCGGCAAACAGGTATTCACCGCGCATCTGCAGGCAACGCGCGGCGCCGCCGGTTGTTTGCGCGTGATGTTGTGTCAATTGTTTTCCATTTTTGTTGTGATTTTCGAACCAATCCGGATAGGCATAGCGGTGCAGATAGCTGCCGATCACCGCCTGCGGTTCATCCCATTCGGTGACCTGCACGGCTTCGACGTGTCTGGCCGACCCCACCCAGGCGTTAAAGCCGACAAAGTTCACATAGTTGGTCCCGTGCAAAAGCAGTTGCGACATGATGGCGTTGTTATCGCCATCACGCGCCGCGTGGCAGTCTGTGCAGGTTTTGGTTTCGGTCTTGCGCTCTGTATGCGGGTAGTGGGGGGCAAATGCTTGTGATGAATAACCGCTGGCGGCAATCGGTGGCTGCTGGATGTAAATGCGTTCGCGGTTGGCATTGGTCGATGACAGGATCAACGCCGAGCTGGAGCGCACCGGCGCCACCCGGTTGCCCTTGACCGGACCATGCCGGCCGAGCTGGAACATATCGTCGCGTGCGACCTGCGGGTTATAGGTCGCGTAGTTGCGTGTTTCACCGCCTTCGTAGTGGTGCCGCTCGGTTTTGGCATTGGCCTGAATTGGCAGATGGCAGCCCCCGCAAGACGTGGTCCACGAAAGGTGACAGGTATAACAGGTTACTTTTTCGTTGCTGTGCGCATAGTCGTTTGGTGCAGCCGCTGTTCCTGTGGTGGCGCCGGTTGCGTCACTTGCGCCCGGGCCCCACTTGCCGTCGCGGCCGGCGGCACCGGTGTGCATCAACTTGGCGCGCGCCGCTTTTTCGTTATATTTTGGATGGTCGGGCGTGACGCTGTTTTTGGTCAGCGACATTTTCCACTCCAGCTTCGGATCGATGTTGGAACGCTGAAACAATTCACCGTTGACCCACTCAAATCGCCGCCGGCCATCCGGTGTACGCATCAATTGCAAATCACGCCCTTGTGGTGACGCCGCCGGGCCAGAGGTGAACAGGGTCGGCAGTTTGTCGGCCGTGCCATGGCAGTCAACACAGTCAATTTCTATTGCGGCGGCGACTTCACCGTAGACGTGGCCATTGCCATGCACGTCCTGTGAGAAGTGGCAATCAACACAGTGCATGCCGACGTCAAGGTGGATCGACGTCAGGTGCACGGCCTTGTCAAACTTCTTGGGGTCGGTATCGGCAACCGGCGCATTGTGTTTGTCCAGCAGCGTGCCTTTGCGATCGCGTTTGAACACATACCGAAAATTCCAGCCGTGACCATGATAGTCGGCAAACTGGGTGTCCCTCATTTGGTCGTTGTTTTCCCAAATACGTTTCAGGAAGTCACGGTCGCCCCACAATCCGCGTATCGCCGCACCTTCCGGGTTACGTTTGAGGATTTCCCGCTCTTCCTTTTCGGTAGGATATTTTTGTTTCTTCGGCCACATCCGTGGTGCGTCTGCCTCGTAATCCCACATGGTGGTGCCGTAGAAGGTATTTACAAAAATGTTTGGCTGGTGCATGTGACAAACCATGCATTGCGACGACGGGATGGCGCGGGTGAATTCGTGTTTGAGCGGGCTGCCTGATTTGGTCTTGTCGATGGTTGGATCCCTGCTCTGGCTCTTTCCCTCGTTGCCAAATTTTGCGTAGGGCCCGCTGTGTTTCGGGTCGCGGTCGTTGGCGTAAACGGTGTGGCACGCCGTGCAACCAGATGACCGATAGTCGCCCGGTTGTTCATTCGTGCCCAAAAACCAAAGGTGCGGGTCGTTGAGGCGTGTCTTGGTGATATTAATGACGGGCACCGCAATCCGCTGGCCGGTGCCTGGGCCGCGATTCGATTGTTTGATATCCGGCCGACCGGGCTCGTCAAGTTTTTGCAGCGCACCGGTCGAGTTGGGCAATCCGACTTCAGGGAACTGTGTGTTGATGACGCGCCCGCCGCGTTCAAACACACGAAATACATCAGCCGGAGGAATGGTCTCCCACGCAGGCAACGGGAAAAGAGACGGCAGGATACCCATCGCCGTCATGTGCGGCGTGACCGGTGCCGGGTTTTTGATTAACGCGCCGATGCCATCGGCTGTATAGGCTTCGCCCAGAATGTAGCGCTTGTAGGGCAGGATCCCATTGTTATAGGACGCGCCGCCCCATAACATCGCCGAAGACGACATGAGACTGCGCTCGACAGCTTGGATTACCTCGAGATGGCAGGCGCCGCACGCTTCCCGCGCCACGCGCAAGTCGCCGGGATTAACAAAGCGCACAAATTCGCGCGCCTCACGGTTGAGCAGCGTGTAACTTGCCTCCGGGTTGCTGCTGGAGGGCATGTTCCATGCGGCGGGAAAACGCGGCAAAACATGGGCGGTAGACATCGCCTGCCGGTATTGAGTTTGGTTGGCGCCGTTGTAAATGGCGTCTTTCGGTTTGACGATTGTTGCATCGCCGCCATGACAGTCAACACAACCAATCACCACACCGGGATTTGCATGCATGGTGTGGCGGTCGGTGGCGGTATGGCATGACACGCAGCCGAATGATTTGCGTGATTCGTCCATCACCGACTGGCGTGCGGGGGCGGGCGGTGCGGCGATATAGTTTCGTGGAACGGCTTTCTCGTTGCCGCCCGATGCGACACATATTGTCGGCATGCCAACAATGAAACACAAGGAGGCAAGGGCATATCCAGCCACTTTTGCCGCAAAATGTCCGCCAATAAAGGCGTTTTCATTTCGGCCAGCAATTAGGTGCTTGGAAATATTTGTCTGCATATCAGTAAGCCAATACCACGTTGAGCAGTATCGAATACTGCGGGCCGCGTTTGTCTTCGTCATAAAGTTGTTTGAGACCCTTGCCCGGCAACAATGCGGCAAGTGAAGCATTGACGACGATGTTTTGTGACATGAACGGTCGAACCTGCACGCCGGTTGAGATGTCGACCCCCAAATCCTTGGAGTTGACGTTTTGATTGCGCAGCACCGATAGCGATGCCGTATTAATGAAATCCAGTTTCGAGACATTACCCAACAGACGAACCTGCGGCGTGAGGTCGGCATCGACGCCGACGCCGAATAAGCTAAGACCGGGGTTGACGAAATTCGATTGCCCCTGATCCTTTGATGATCGCAGCGATGCCAGCACGCCGTTTCGTTGCGACAATGCAACGCCGCCACCGCCGATCAATGGTACCGCCTGGCGGATGAAAAAACTGGTGTCGGCGCCGGCAAATTGCGGGTTTTCGAAAATCGCATCAAAGCCGGTGGCGCGACCATCAAACGGATTCCTGTCGCCGCTGGCAAGCATTGCATTGCCACGAATGCGCAACCAGCTGAAATCGCGCGACAGTTCGGCCGCTGCAAATCCGGCGCGAATCGTTTGCGGTCGTTGTGCAAGCGGATGCCGCTGGTCGGTGCCGAACGCGCCATAAAACGATGACGTCAAATTCCACCGGCCGAAATGACCGTCGCCGCTGACGCCAACATAGGTCACGTTGTAATTGCGTGGGCGTACATCGCCGATCACGGCGGGCCTGACCAGAAAGCCGTTGCGGTCGTAATAGTCGGGGCCGGATTCCCGGTTGATGTTGTGAATGATGGTTGCCTGTGTGGTGTGGCCCACCACCGGAAAATCCTGCCGATAGACGTTTGCGACTAACAGATGGTCGCGGCGCATTTTCTGGCGCGCGTCATTCAGGCCGCTGTTGGTGTCTTTTTCAAGACGCCGAAAGTAGCCGAGGTTGTATTGCCAAAAGTTGTTATCACGATTGCCGAACAATCGAACACCAAACGGCGCATCCTGAAAAATGAAGCCGCGAAAGTCGGAAATAAACGGCTGAATACCGATGCGCAGGGAATCAAAATCATAATATTCGGACACGTTACGCAAATGCACATCAGCGAACAACTCCTGAATGCCGACGTGTGTGTCTGTGCGGACTCTTCCTTCGCGTGGATCAATGCGCAGGCCGCGTACTTCTTGAATCCGCGCATGGTTGATCTGGATGGCCGGGACAAAACGAAATTCATAATCAGGCGGTCGAAAGGTGGTGTTGCCCTTGATCACGGCAGCAGACAAGATAATGGTCTCGACAAACACACTTTGTTGGCCGCGGCCAAAAACATTGTTGACGTTCGATCGATCCGATGATTGTGCGCCGACCGGCGTTGGCAAGCGGCGTGTTTCGACGAGCGTGTCAGATATTGCGCCGAGCGCAAGAAACCAATCACTGCCCCATTTGGCGAACGGCTCGAACGGCTTGTCACCCTTCCAGACGTTGTGATTGTAAGGATCGAACCACGGGAACTTAAAGCCCAACACATCCATGATGCGCCAACGATCCGGCACGGCGGCAGATTGACGGGTATCCATTGGCGTCGGCGGCTCCACACGTGTGGGGTCGATCGGTGGCAGCGGATACCTCAGCGGCACACGTGTTTCCGATGGCGCGCGAGAGGGCGGCGCAGTCTCTTCGTCTGATTTGGATTGTGCCTGGACAAAAGCGCTCATCAATCCCAGCGCCACTGATATCGACATGGTCACACGGCATTGATGGGGACACCGCATCACAACCCCTCGCAGACGTTTTGTTCATTGCCGTCAATAAACGGCGCTTGCGGGCACTGCACATAACGCAGGCGTGAGCCAATGCCAAGCGGTTGCAAATTGTCCGCGCGTAAAGTTTTTGGCGCGTTTCCAATACCGGTATTCAGTACGCGACCGGCATTGGCAAGGCCGAGGAACGACACCATGTCGTCCTGGTCGATGCCGTCACCCGAAACGCCAATTGCCCCAACCAACTGGCTGCCCCGGTAGATCGGCACCGCGCCCGGGAAAATTTGCACACCATTTTTGGCGCGGGCCAGCCCTGTACAACCGACGACATTCGACCCGGACACGCCGGCGATGATCGCGTTATAACTTAAATCAAGTTGGAGTCCGACGTTAAACGGGCTCCAACTGCCGATGGGTGCGGACAGCGGCCCGGCGCTGGTCCCGATGATACCGTCCGGAAAATAAGGTCGCGCAATGTTGCCGATGGCACGATTGGAAAACGCCGCGCCATTGGCCAGCGCGGTCGCATCACCAAAAAACGTGCGGGTGGCCGCGACGTACTGTGCAAAGCTGCGCGCGCCGGTAACCGCGTTGCCGCCGGCACCAATATAGCCGGCTGTCGGCAGCGCGCTAATTTCTGACGCGGCGGCGGGATGTGAAAACAGCAGCGCGGAGCGGGCTTTTTGCAAACTGACGTCGGTGCCAAATACCGGTGCGTCCGGTGTGCGTGCGAGCCCCACTACTTCGCCGTTGGCGTCGACAATGGCAACGGTAACCTGTGCCTGGGTGCCGAGGGGACGCCGGATTTGTGCCCGTGACCGATTCGCCACTTTTAGCGCCTCGGTCAGGATGGTGGTGGCTTCGACCTGGGTGATGAAGTTGTCAGTTCCAGCGCGTGGTGCATACCTGTTGTTGTTCGACGCATCAACCAGCACAAACGCGTTTTGCCCCACCAGCGCGACTGAATCGCTGCTGTTCGCCGCACGAAATCCGGATGCGGCGTTTCCAAACGACGTGCCGGCGCGAATCACGCCGTCAAAATACCCTGGGACGGAAACAACCGCACCGCCAAGCGTGGCAAATGCAGGGGCTTGTGCAGGGTTGGACAGAATGGCCTCGGAATCGACATAACGAAACGTGCGGCCATCAGCGGTGATGCGGTTGGCGCGAATGTCTTCAGGGGCGGCAAACCCGCTGATCGCCGCAACCGCAATCAACTCATCAACACTCTGGTCGATATCGGTGATATCCAGATCAAGCCCATAAACGCCATCGGCAAGCACCCCGACCCCGCCGACCAAACGGTTGTTCTTATAAAGCGGCAGGCCGCCCGGATCCGCCGCCAACCCGAGCGGTGATCGCTTCGGCCCGACGCTGCCGTCGGTTATTCGGCGCATCAGATCGGAGCACGACAATTGCGAAAATTGCACGCCGAATAACGGGCCGCCGGGTTGATTAAATTCGCGTGGGTTGAAGTGTTCCTGCACAATCTGGCTGGCGGTTCGTGTTGAAAACGCATTGCCATTTGATGATAGATACCCGCCCGTAATCGCCTTGGTGATGGCGGCAAAAGAGTCGGGCAGGATATCGATGTTTTCAAGGCCGCCTGCCACATTGCGACCGCTCGAAATACGGAAGGTCGCATTTGCCCCGTTTCCCGCGCCAACCATGCGAAACACGCCAAGTACGTTGCCGGCACGGTCAACCACGGCAATGGTTGCACGCTGGTTGCGCGCGACGGCCTCACCCGCCGCCTGTGCAATCACGCGTTGAACGTCATCAGTGGTCAGGAAGTCGGCGGCGGCAACCGGTGGCGCGCAGTTGCCCAGACACACCTCAATACCGCCCCCGCCGGCCGAACACCCCGCAAGTGCCAGCGCGGCGACAACGGCGATTAATCGTTCTATTTGCCGAATCATTTTTCAGCCAAGCCAACGGCGGATTTGATTTTGTCGGATGCGGCGACGGGCACCTTGGGCAGGGCAACCGGCTTACCCGCGCGCGCGCCGCCAACGTGGAACCCGTGGCAAGTTTCGCAGGTGCCCGGCGCCTTGTCTTTCTCAACGTCGTTACCTGAATGACAGGACTTGCAATTGTTCAAATCTGGAATCGCGATATCCGCACTGTCTTTCGATTTGCCGACGTCGTGGCATTTCTTGCATTCGAAAGTATCGTGCCGGTTATGCGGAAAACGTGACTTAGGCAACCAGTGCTGGGTTACCGCAATCGGCGCAATTTTCCACGTTGCACCGGCGGTCGTCATATCGCGTGAAATTTCGTGACAGCTAAAGCAGGTCCTTTTCTCCATCATTTCCGTGACAATTGCTTCCGCCTTTTGATTCACCCAGGCGATATTCTTGGCGGGATGGCCGGGCGGACGCGCGCCCGCGCGCGCAAGGCCCTGTGTTTGGTGGTCGGATTGGTCAATTGGCTTGCCAAGCAGCGCGGCCTGGGCATAAAACTCATTAACCGTCGCAATCACATCGTCAACGCGACCGTGCGGCACCTGACGCTGGCTTGCCTGCGGCTCAAATTCGAGGGAATGGCACTCCTGACAGTGCTCCTTCATCGTTGTCGGTTTAAAGCGCGTGCCGGTTTCGTCCGGTACATGGCAATTCTTGCATTCCATGGCGCGCCTGCCATTCGGACTTCTGACCCCGCCCGCCTTGGCTGGTGACAAATGTACGTCATGCGGAAATTTCAGATTGGATTTTTCGATCAGGCCGGCCTTGTCGCGTTGCGAAATACGCAACACCGCATCCCGGCCGGTTTTGCCGGGCACCAGCATCGATAGTTTGAACGGCGGATGGTCGCTCTTTAAATCGGTTATGTTTGGGATGCCGACCTCAGGGTGGCGTGTTTTCAGATCACGATGGCAGTCGGTGCAAAGCGGCAAATCCTGCCGTTTGAGCGCATTGACACCTTTATGATCGCGATGACACGCCGCGCAGCGCCCTTCGCTGCCGTCCGCGCTAAATACTGCCCGGTGAAGTTCTTTTGCAGCATCAGTGGTGTGTGGAAAATGCCATCCAACGGTTTGATGACAGTTTTCGCACGCGTCGTTGCTGACCTGCACAAACGGCACCTGATGGCAGGTTGCGCAATTACGGCCAAAACTGGCGTGACCGCTGTCGAGCGGCCCCGGATCCCACGCGCCATCCGGTGTGATCGATTTTTTGAGCGGCCCGGCGTGCGAATGTTGATAATGGTCACGCTTGATGGCGTGATACACCGGCCAAACCAGGAAACACACACCGACAACAGCGGCAAAAAGCCAGGAAAGCGTGCGCTTTGAGAGCCAGGTCGCGCCGAGTCCGCCCCGAGCGCGTTTTTGCGCAATTGCCATTGCGCCGGTGCGGTCCGCCAATGGCTCGGTCAGTTCGATGGTCAGCGCCACATCGATATTGTCCGGCGCCGGCAAAACGCCAAATGTATATGGGCCGAGCTGGATTTTTTGCCCGGGCATCAATAGCGATGCGCGTTCGGCGCGGCCATCGACCATCATCACACCATTCGGCGCCTCGATCGTGAATCTGTCCGTCGCACTCTTCTGAATGGTTGCATGGTGCAAGCCGACCCGCGGGTCGGGCAGATGGAGTTTGCAATCGGTACCGCGCCCGATCAGAATCGCTTCTGATTCAATGACCTCGTCGGTGCGCGCGAACTGTCCATTTTTGTTTTGTACCAAATGCGCGAGTAAAAGTCTCACGTTCGGTTACCAGTAAAAAAAGACCGAAACGATATGAGCCAGCAATGCCGTTAACAGGGCAAACGATAGCGGCACGTGAACATACAGCCACGCCTCCATCAACGCCCTGTAGCGCACATCCCGGCGCGCGCGGGCAACCGTCTTCTGCTTACGCAGCATGACATCGTACAACGATCGCAATGCCTGCGCCTGCTCACCCTTGAACGCGCGCTCATTGTTGACCGCTTCCAACATGACGACCGCACGCCTGGTCGGACAATGCGGATGTTTGTTGCGAAGCTGCTGGTAGATGCCGCCACCGATGATGGTCCCCTCCACACTTCTTTCGATCGCACTTTGCAGATTGTCCGGCATCGCAAGCGAGATGCGTGTCGCCTGTTTGTCGAGATCGGCGATCTTCAGCAGAATTGCGTCAAGCGTGTCGTCGCCCAGATTTTCCGTCTGAAGTGCCGGAAATCGTAGATAGGCATAAACGCCGAAAAATCCCGATGCAATCACCGTCAGCATCAACACATATGCCAGCGTATGTACATTCCAGCCGACCTGGAATGCCGCGTGCAACGTCGCAACAACGACCAATGTGGCACCCAAATAAATATGGGCGGACAGCCAGCCCTGGATCGTGGTCATGGACGCCTTGTATTGGCGCTTGCGCACACCAAACCACATCAGCCAAAACACGAATGCGGCGGCGACACCACCCAAGGCATAACCAACCGGCGTTCCGCCATATTTGCCGACCGGGGCCGTTTGCGACACATAGGCAATAATCGACGCCAAAACGACGAACACCGCCATTTTCAGATAGCGGTAATGACGAAATTCCAGAACAGTTCGATGTTGCATCGTTTATTGAGCGTGCCGGATGTGTTATTTGAGGTGCAAATTAGCGGCGTCCGGCCTGTCTGGGTAATTGGACGAGATCAAGGCACGATTGCTCGGATATTTTCCAGTTTAGCGAAAAAACAGCCGTTCACAAGATAATCGGACGGATTTTGGTTGTTTGATGGCAGTGCTTGATTGATGTGCGTTTGATGTCTGTCAACAACCCAGACATCAAATCCATCAAGCATATGGCTGCTGTCTCTGCTGGCTATAATGAATCTTCCTTTTGATGAATGTGTGAGTCCATGTTCTATTTGATTGCCGCCACGATGTTGGCGCTGGCATTGGCGTTTGTGTTGGTGCCGATTTTTCGAAACCGATCGACCAATGACGTCAATGATTCATCCAGTGTGTCGAACGAGGCCGCTAATTTAGCGGCGTTTCGCTTGCAGCGCCGCGAGGTCGAGGCCGACTACGCGCGCGGTCTGCTGACCGCGGCTGAACGCGATGCAGCATTGGACGAACTTGCCCGCCGCCTCGCGTCAGAGGTGGATGTGGAGAGCAAAGTCCCGGCCGTTGAATCTGTTCCAGCCAAAAATGCCCCTAAACCCGCATGGATGCTTGGGTTTGGTATTTCGCTATTTGTTGTTGTCGGCGCCTCTCTGGGTTATGTGCAATGGGGTGATCACAATGCGCGCAATGCCGCCGGGCAAATGACGGCCGGTGCAGCCGCGCCTGGCGGTGATAGCGCAAAAAATCAAGACCCTGCGATGTCCGACCAGCAAGTGCTTGCGATGGTCGACAATTTGGCAAAAAAGATGGCCGAAAAACCCGACGATCCGCGCGGCTGGATCTTGCTGGCCCGCTCGCAAAATGCGTTGGGACAATACGCCGCCGCGGCAACCGCGTTCGGCCGGGCGGCGGCATTATTGCCGAATGACGCCCAGTTACTCGCTGACTATGCCGATGCGCAGGTAATGGTGCAGGAGGGTAACTTTGCCGGCAAGCCGCGTGAATTGATCGACCGGGCGCTGAAAGCCGACCCAAACAATATGAAGGCGCTTGCGCTGGCAGGCACCGCTGATATGCGCGCGGGCAACAAACCGGCGGCGATCAAGCGCTGGGAAAAATTACAAACGCTGGTGCCGAAGGATTCTGACGACTTTGGGCAGATTGCCGCCATCATCAACGAAATCAAAACCGGTAAACCGGCATTTCCAAAAGAGCCGCCACCGGTGGTTGCCGCCGCGCCGATTGCACCGGGTAAGGAGGTTACCGGACGCGTCAATATTGCGCCCGAAATCAAGGCGCGGGTTACCCGCGGCGACACGCTGTTTGTGTTTGCCCGCGCGGCCAACGGTCCGAAGATGCCATTGGCGGTATTACGTGTGCCGGTGCCATCCGCCTGGCCGTTTGTGTTCAAGCTCGATGATGGCATGGCGATGGCGCCGGGCATGAGTTTGTCGTCGTTTGACGAGGTTGTCATTGAGGCGCGTATTTCCAAAGCGGGAGACGCCAAATTGCAACCGGGCGATTTGCAAGGGGTAACCGGGGCGATCAAACCCCCGGCCGCCAATATCACAGTGGAAATTTCAAAGGTGGCGCCGTAGTGACCGCGTCACTGCTCCAAGCCAGATCGCTTACGCTGATACGCGGCGAGCGATCATTGTTTCAGGCCCTGTCATTTGTTGTGCAGCCGGGCGAGGCGTTCATTTTGCGCGGGCCGAACGGGGTCGGCAAAACCAGTCTGTTGCGTGTATTAGCCGGACTCTCACGTGCCGATGCGGGTGGGGTTTTTTTGAACAATGTTGAAGTCACGTTGTTGTCGGCGGCACACCGTGCGGCAACGCTGTACGTCGGACACGCCAATGCGTTAAAGGATGAATTCAGCGCCGAAGAAAATTTGACCGATCAATTGGCGCTTGATGCGATCGTCAGCTCCCGCGAAACGCGGCTTGATGCGCTGCGCCGGGTTGGCCTGTTGACGCGCCGGCACGTTGCCGCACGCAAGTTGTCGCAGGGGCAAAAGCGGCGTATTGGTATCGCGCGTTTGATGCTGAGTGACAGGCCGGTGTGGCTGCTTGACGAGCCCACCAATGCACTTGATCAAGAGGGCGTTGCGCTGTTGCTGCAAACTGTCGATCAACATCTGGCAGCCGGTGGGGGCGCCGTGATCGCGACGCATCTGGCGCTGCCGCTACAGAGCCCGGCACGTGAATTGACGATGCAGGAAATCGTCGCCGAGGCTGCGCAAGTCGCAATGGTGGCAAAACAATGAGCGCCGTGTTGCCGACGCCGGACTTGTTGCTGATACCCGAGCGTGGCTTGTGGGTGGCGGCGGCGCGCGACGTCAAACTTGCCATGCGGTCCAAGGGCGAGTTGGCCCAGGCGCTGGTGTTTTTTGTGATTGTGGTGAGCTTGTTCCCGCTTGCCATCGGACCCGAGACGGCACTGTTGAAGCGTATTGCGCCGGGCGTGGTCTGGGTATGTGCATTGCTCTCGGTGCTGCTCACGTTGCCGCGCATGTTTCAGCAGGATTACATCGATGGCACGCTGGAACAATTGGTGCTGTCGCGTTATCCGCTGCCGTTGCTGTGCGCCGGTAAAATGGCGGCGCACTGGCTGACCACCGGATTGCCGTTGGCAGCCGTCGCACCAATTCTGGGTTTGCAATTCGGCTTGGATTCGCGTGAACTTGCAGTAGTGGTTGCCGGTCTACTGCTTGGTACGCCTGTGTTGACCATGTTGGGTGCGGTCGGCGCGGCGCTTACACTTGGTGTACGTGGCGGCTCGATATTGATGGCATTGCTGGTATTGCCGCTTTATATTCCAGTGTTGATCTTCGGTGCCGGTGCGGTTGAATCAACCATGGCGGGTCTTGATGCCGCCGCCAACCTGTCGCTGCTTGCGGCGATGGCCTTGTCCGGCGTGGTCGGTGTGCCATTTGCCGTTGCGTTTGCCGTCAAAATTTCACTGGATTGAAGACTGGATCAATATGAGTCTGTTCAAATATTCCGCCCCGTCATCGTTTTACCCGCTTGCCGGCAGGTTGGTGCCGTGGTTTGGCACCCTGGCATTCCTGTTGTGTGTGGCGGGTCTCTACATTGGCCTGTTCGTTGCGCCGGAAGACTTCCAGCAGGGTGAGGTTTACCGCATTATTTTCGTTCATGTGCCGGCCGCATGGATGGCAATGATCATTTATTTGGTAATGGCGTTTTACGCGGTATTGGCACTTGTATACCAGACCAGATTGTCGTCGATGATGATGGAAGCGCTTGCGCCGACCGGGGCCATTTTTACCGCGCTGGCACTTTGGACCGGCGCGCTGTGGGGGCGGCCGACCTGGGGAACCTATTGGGCGTGGGACGCACGCATGACGTCGACATTAATTTTGTTGTTTCTGTATGTCGGCTACATTGCCTTGATTAATGCGATTGAAGACAAGAAGCGCTCTGACAAGGCGGGTGCGTTGCTGGTTCTGGTGGGGTCGGTCAACGTACCAATCATCTATTTTTCGGTGAAATGGTGGAACACATTGCATCAGGGCGCATCGGTCTCGCTGACACAGGGCAACAAGATGGCGGCAACGATGTTGCTGGGCATGTTGGTGATGGCGCTGGCGTGCTGGATGTACGCCATTGCGGTTGGGCTGTGTCGCGTGCGCGCGATTATTCTGGAGCGTGAAAAAAATATGCAATGGGTCCGCGACATCAAGGAAGTCAACGATCAATCAAGCGCAACGTGAAGGGATGGCAGAAATGAATTGGACGGAGTTTTTTTCGATGGACGGCCGTGGGTTTTATGTTTGGGGCTCGTTCGGCGCGTTCCTTGCCTGCATCGTGATTGAGATCGTGCTGGTGCGATTGCGCATCCACGGTGCACAGGCGGCGGTGCGTGAGGAATTGGTTGTACAACGGCTGCAGGAGCGTCAATGACAATGAAGCCAAGGCAAAAACGTATTTTGTGGGTGCTGATCGGTGCTGCGGTTCTTGCCACGGCGGCGACGCTGGTGGTGAATGCGCTGCGTGAGAATCGGGTGTTCTTTTTTACCCCGACGCAAGTTGTTGACGACAAGGCACCGAAGGACCGCACCTTTCGTATCGGTGGTTTGGTGACGGCGGGCAGCGTTCAGCGCAAGCCCGATGGTCTGACGGTTGCATTCAGTGTGACCGATACCGCCAAGACCATCCCGGTTACCTACACCGGCATCCTGCCGGATTTGTTCAAGGAGGGGAAGGGTGTTGTTGCGCAGGGCAGGATTGGCGCCGACGGCATCTTCCGCGCTTCCGAAGTACTCGCCAAACACGACGAAAACTACATGCCGCCGGAAGCCGCCGAGGCGTTGAAGCAGGCCGGCAAGCCGATCGAAGGCAGCATGTTCGCCGGGCAAAAATCGGTGGTGACG
>JANOEV010000528.1:0-4680 GCA_031413695.1 Burkholderiales bacterium | reverse complement strand
CGCCGACTGAACAATGTGATGGACGGTCGCGTCGATATTGTTGATCTCACCGACAATCAATGGATTCACACCACCCATCTCCAACGCCAGAATCTTGCCCGGCTGGCCGGCAAACGCCTGATGGATTGCGTGGCCGGTCGCGGAACTGCCGGTGAAAAACAGACCGTCAATTTGGTCGTGATTGGCCAGTGCCACACCGGTTTCACGCGCGCCCTGCACCATGTTCAACACGCCGTTTGGCAATCCGGCCTGCTGCCATATTTTTACGGTGAATTCGGCGACCGCAGGCGACAACTCTGACGGCTTGAAGACAACCGCATTGCCCGCGATCAATGCCGGCACAATGTGGCCATTCGGCAAATGACCCGGGAAGTTGTAGGGGCCGAATATCGCCACCACGCCGTGCGGACGATGGCGCAATACCACCTGGGCATCCGCAATCGCGGAGGTTTTTTCGCCGGTGCGCTCGTGGTAGGCCTTGATCGAAATATCGACCTTGGCAATCATGGTCGCGACTTCGGTGGCTGCTTCCCACAGCGGCTTGCCGGTCTCGCGGCCAATCATCTGTGCCATCGCCGCGGCTTGTTGCCCCAACGTCACCGCAAATTGCCGGACAACCTGCAACCGCGTTTCGAGTGGCGCCAACGACCATGCCGGAAACGCGGCCCGCGCTGCCAGCAGTGCCGAATTCACGTCAGCCGCGTCAGCCGCATTGCCCTGCCAGACAATTTCCTGCGTGACCGGATTGCGCGACGTAAACGCCGCGCCGCCACCTTGCACCCAGTTGCCACCGATAAAATTATTTGCCATGTTGCGTCTTTAGAAAATATTGCGGGGGCGTTGCAGGCCGCATGGTTGCGACGGCGAAACGCATGTTGACGTCATTAATGCCGATCAGCCGGACGCAGCGGGACCGTACGCACCTCGTCGCCAATCGAAACGCCAAGTGCGGCCGCACTTTCGGCGTCAAGGGCAATGCCATCGGCTGCGCTGATCACCCGCGCCAGTCCCACCGCAAAATGCTCGATGCCGGTACCACATACCAACGTCGGCACGGAATCAGCGCCTGCCGGCGCCTGTCCGGCGGTGAGCAATTTCACCACGCGATGGACCGCGCTCTTTTTGACCGCGTCAATATCATCCAAATTACATTCGAGCGCCGGTCCGGCGTCAAAAATATCAACGTGGCCTTCATATCGAAAACCCTCCTGCTCAAGCAGCCGTCGTGCCGGACGGGTCAATTCGTGCGTTTCGCCAATGACCGCCTGCGCTTCCGCTGACAGGAAAGAGCTGTAGAGCGGATGCTTGGGCATCAATTCAGCGACAAATGATTTTTTGCCGATGCCGGTCAGATAATCGGCCTCGGCAAAATCCATCGAGAAAAAATGTCTGCCGAGACTCTCCCAAAACGGTGAACGCCCATCAGCATCAGACACGCCCCGCAATTCAGCAATGACCTTTCTGGCAAAGTGTTGGCGGAACTGCGCCATGAATAACAGACGCGATTTGGACAACAATGCACCGTTGCGACCAACGCGAAATTCTGGATGCAAAAATAATGAACACAGTTCGCTTGCGCCGGTGTGATCGTTTGACAAAAACAGGGTTGGCGTCTGGGTAAAGATGCCGAGTTCGCGCGACGCGTTCACAACCGTGCCGACGCGGTAGGAATACCACGGCTCGCGCAAACCGACCGCACCGGCGATGGCACACACACCGACCACACGGCCGGTCGCAACATCGGCCATGACAAACATCCATTGCTCATCGGCCCGCACCGCCTTGCGCGCGAATGTGGCAAGTGAGGCGGTGATACGCGCCTGCAGCAGCGCTTCATTGTCGGGCAACGTTGTCAGCCCGACACCGACACCGCCGCGGACCAACGCCAACAACGGTGCCAGATCATCCTGCCGGATCGGCCGCACGATTACCATGCCATCTCTCCGGTGGTTGGTGGCACCAGGTCGACGCTGCGAATGATATCGCCATCACCCACCCCCAATGCCTCCGCCACGTCCGGCGACAGGCCGATCCCCGCGCCACCTACCACGCCGACACGAACGCGTCCGAGCAATGCACGGAAATGTTCGGCCTTGGTGTTGGCGATGATTGAAACGTGTTCGGTACCATCACTGGCGAAATGGCCATCAACCCGGCTGCGGTGCTGATAACGCACCGAGCGCAGCGTATCGACGCGTGCTTCAACCGTGGGACCGCCGTCGAAAATATCGATATAGGTATCCGGTTCAAAACCCTCGTCCATCAAAATCGAAAACGGCAATTCACCATCCGGATGCAACTGGCCGATGGCAAGCTTGGCCTCGTCCGGCAACAGTGGCACGTAGATCGGGTACTGCGGCATCAATTCGGCAATAAAGGTTTTGCTGCGACCGCCGGAGAGTTGTTCGGCCTGCGGATAATCCATGCCAAAAAAACGCCGGCCCACCGCATTCCAGAATGGTGAATTGCCATCGACGTCACATACGCCGGGATTTTCCGCCGCCAGCTTCTCGGCAAAACGCTGACGGTGTTCGGCGATAAACAGCAGCCGTGCACGCGACAACAATTGCGGCAGATCGCCATCGGCCAGCGCCGGATCGATGTAGAACGAGGTCAACAATGAATAGCCGGTCAAATCGTGACAAAGGTGCAAGGCGTGAATCTTGTTGCTGACCCTGAGCTCTTGCGAGGCATGCACAATAATTTCGTTGCGATACGAATAAAAACGGTCGTGGAAACCGGCTGAGGCGGCGATGCCACTGGTGCCGACAATTTCGCCGGTCGCGACGTTCTCGAGCACAAAAAAATAGGTCTCCTCACCCGGCACATCGACATCCACCGACATCGAATAACGCGAGTTGCTGATTTTTTCCAGCAGCCGATCGCGGTCCGGCGGCAGCGACGTGATGCCGATCGCACTTTTGGCGGCAATCGCCTCGATTTGTGGCAAGTCGGCAGGCTGTGCCGTGCGCAAGACGTACATGGTTACGGGTTCATTTTCTGAATGGGACTCAAGCTGCCTTGGCAACCTGGGGGGATGCGCCCGCTGTCGCGCGTACACCGGCGATAAATTTCTCAATGGCCACACCAAAACGCTCGAGCCCCAAGCGGATATCTTCAGGGGTAATCAATAACGACGGCGCCAAGCGCATGACCGACGGGCCGGCGATCAATAACAGCAGGCCCTCGACCTCGCAGGCCTTCACCAGATCTTTGCCATGACCGGCAAACTCGGCCGCCAACTCACAACCGATCAACAAGCCGTCACCACGCACCTCTTTGAATACACCATATTTTTTGTTGAGTTCGGCCAAGCCGTCGAACATCAGCTGATGGCGCACGGTCACACCGGCAAGTGTCGCCGGGTCGGCGACAATATCAAGCACCGCGTCGGCCACCGCGCACGCCAACGGATTACCACCGTAGGTGCTGCCGTGTGCGCCGACGCCAAAACTTTTTGCCACCTTGTCAGTGGTCAACATTGCACCGATCGGAAAACCGCCGCCCAATCCCTTGGCCGAGGTCAGTATGTCCGGCGTGACGCCACACTTCATGTAGGCGTAAAGCGCCCCGGTACGACCCGCACCGGACTGCACTTCATCAAAAATCAGCAGCGCCTTGTGCTGGTCACACAGGTCGCGCAATCGCTGCAGGAACTCGCGCTTGGCGGGTGTCACACCGCCCTCGCCCTGAATCGGCTCAACAATCACCGCACAGGTCTTGTCGGAAATCGCGGCCTCGGCAGCGGCGATATCATTAAACGGCAGGTGGCGGATACCCTGCGGCAGCGGGCCGAAGCCCTGCGTGTATTTTGCCTGCCCGCCAACGCTTACAGTGAACAGTGTGCGTCCATGGAAGCTGTTGTCAAATGCGATGATTTCATTTTTGTCGGTGGTCGAGGTGGTGCAATAACAACCGTGCTCGCACTTTTCTTCGCGTCCGTGTGGAAAATGATCGCTGGCAAATTTGCGCGCCAGCTTTAACGCCGCCTCGTTTGCCTCGGCACCCGAGTTGCAAAAGAAGATGCGCTCGGCAAACGTTTTTTCAACCAGATGCTTGGCAAGCCGGATGGCCGGCTCATTGGTCATGACATTGGCGACGTGCCAGATCTGGTCGGCCTGCGCCTTCAACGCGCCAACCACATGCGGGTGGGTGTGTCCGACCGCCGACACGGCGATGCCGCCGGCAAAGTCGACATATTCCCGACCGGCCTGATCCCACACGCGCGAGCCATGACCGCGTACCGGGATAAATCCGGCCGGCGCGTAATTGGGTACCATGACCTCGTCGAATTGACTGCGGGTGACGGTGGTGTTGTGATTCACGGGTTCGTTATGCATGATCAATCTCTCGGTTAGTGCTGTGGTCGCCACAACTCAATAATGCTATTTTAGTCTCGACAGGGCCGATCGTCCTATCGCAAAAGCGACCAAGATTTGCAAAAGCGGAAGGCGCTGGATCGCTAGCTCTTGTCATCATCGTGTCGGGATAGACTGGATTCGGCGGCGGCGGTCGACAATGCCACCAGTCGCCGGCTGCGCTCATCGCGCGGCGTCATGCCGAAGTAGCCGCGGTAGGCGCTGGAAAAATGCGGGCCCGACGAGAAACCGCACGACAGGCCGATCTGCAAGATCGACTGGCTGGTTTCACGCAACAATTGACGTGCGCGGGTCAGACGCA
>JANOEV010000527.1:0-1991 GCA_031413695.1 Burkholderiales bacterium | reverse complement strand
TGTAAGCGCACCCATCAACCAGTTGATGATCTCGCTGGTCGCAAAGGGGTTGGGAGAGATACTAATTAGAAATGCGGTCATCGAACCGGCCAACGTCGACAGGACCATCCCGCCCAAAATGAACCCCAAAGGCCCACCGCCACGCGCCAAAGCGAGCAATGCAACTATGCTGACCCCGGCCCCCAGCATGGCACAACCGAATAGGCCGAATGGAAGAGAGTTTAGGCCCAAAAAGATAGCGGCCACGCCACCAAATGCCGCGCTTGAAGACACGCCCAGCACAGTCGGGTCGGCAAGCGCATTGCGCAAATAGCCTTGCAAAACCGCACCCGAAAGCCCCAATGCCGCGCCAATGCCTATCCCAAGCAATGCGCGCGGCAGGCGAAGTTCCAGGAAAATCCAGCCGTCGGCATCATTGGCAAACCAGGCGGTCGGCCATATCCAAGTCTTGCCCGCCATCAATGAAAGGCAAAACGCCGCCAAAGTGAGTGCCACGAGCAAATATGTGCGCCAACGCGATGTCATGGCGCACCCTTTTTCTGTGTTGCCAATATATCTTCGCGGGCTTTGGCCAATTTTGCTGAAACCTTGATCGTCGTTGGTCCGCCACAATAAAGCAGTCTGTCGGGGAAGTTCACAATATGTGTCTTTTTGCGAAGATTGTTTATCAATTGCACGCGTGCAGCCATTGCCCGATCTTCTCCGCCATCAGCATTTACGGGCATGAAAATGACCTCAGGCGGGTTGCGGATAAGGGTTTCGAGCGGCAATATTCCCCAAGATTTCAGGCCAAAGCTTGCGCTGGCATTGCGAAACCCGTGACGTCGCAATAATTCGTCCTGCATGGTGCCTTCGCCTGCGACAAATCCGCCATTCTGCCAAATGATTGCCGTTGGTCGATGTGGCATGGCAGGGTGTGAGGACACAGATTGCTTTATCCGCGTAACCAGAGCTTCACCGGCATCAATCCGGCCAATCGCTCTGGCGATATGACGGACTTGCGCGATGTCTTCCTCCAACGTGGCCGCAACGCCCATCGCAACAACGTCGATCCCCGCTTTTGCCAGCGCTTCATTTGTACCTGAAGATGCGAGGTTGCCGGTTAACACCAGTCGCGGTTTAGCTGCGATGATATCCTCGGCGGCCGATCCCAACGCCGGAAATTGCCGGGCCCAACCGACCGGCGCGGACGCGCTTGCACTTTCGTGCGAATACACACTGACCGCCGCGATTTGATGCGGCGCGGCGATTTCTGCAAGGATCGCGTCTATGCATGGGTTATTCGATACAATTCCGCTTGGTGCAATAGCAGGCTGGCCGCTGCAACTGCCCAAAAACAGCAAAAGCGGCCAGCCCCGGATCATTAAAACTTAGCCCGGACGCCGACATGGGCATTGCGACCATAAGTATTGAAACCAGCCACCTGCACATATTGCGTATCGAACAAATTTTCGACCCGACCATATAATTCGAGTTGTTCATTTGCGGGATAGGCGGCACGCAAATTGGCCAATGCGTAGCCATCCAAACGCACGCTGTTCGATGCATTGTCAAAGCTATCCTCCGCAATCAACACCGAAGCCCCAAGCTTCAGGCGCCAAGGTGTCTGCCAGTCGATGGTAAGGCTGCCGGAATGTTGTGGCCTTAGCGCCAAGCGGTTTCCGAAATTGGCACCCGCCGAACGATTTATGGCGTTGGTCAATGTGTAGTTGGCCTGAATGTTCAGCCCGTCGGTGGGCTGCAACCCAAATCCCATTTCAATCCCGTCTGTGTCCACCTGATCGATGTTTTCGGATTGGAAAGTGGTAAAGGAAAAAGCAATCAAGTCGCTGCTCTTGCGGTTGAAATAGGTCGCGTAAACCTGCGCCTTGTTATCCAGAAACTGATGCTCAAACCCAAGATCGAAATTACGCGCTGTTTCCGGTTTCAGGTTGGGGTTGCCAAAGGGCGGCTGACCTTCTGTCAGCGTAGGCGCGCGAAATCCTTCGCCG
>JANOEV010000526.1:0-4665 GCA_031413695.1 Burkholderiales bacterium | reverse complement strand
AGCGTGATGCGACCGGGTTTCGCACAGCACCTCCGGACCTTCCGCCAACACCGGTTTTTGACCGGTCACGCCGTTTCTCTACCATTCGTCGCATTTGCGACCGGCGGAAAATTGCGCGCGGCATGATGCGTTCCACAACGCTTCGCCCGACCAATCCGACCCGCAAAGGAATCCAACATGAAAACAACGTCAAAAATCGCCGGACTGGCTGCTACCGGCCTCGTCATAAGCATGCTTGCAACCGACATCAACGCCGCCGATCTGAATATCGAGATCAAAGGCAGCGGCGACAAAGGCAAAGTGATGGTCGCTTTATATAAACAAACCGATAAGTGGATGCGTCTTGCGAGCGGTGGCAGCCAAATGGCGCCGGCAAAAAAAGAAGGTGTCGGCGTGATGTTCAAGGATCTAGCGGAAGGTGAATATGCAATTTCACTTTTTGTTGATGAGAATGGTAACGGCAAACTCGACAGCAACGCCATTGGTATTCCGATCGAGCCCTACGCATTTTCCAACGACGCAAGCGGGGCTTTTGGCCCGCCGACCTTTGAGCAAGCGAAATTTGTGGTGAGCAAGGACGCAAAAACCATCGTCATCAACATCAGATAACGAGGCGCATATGAACCGTCGCCATTTTTTCCAATCAGTCGGTGCCGTTGCTGCAACCGTTGCTGCGGGGTCAGCGCTTCCTGCGGTCGCGCAAACACAATCGACAACCAGTCCAACGACACGCAAGGCGCTGTTTAACGGCTCGCCGCGCATGACGCCATTGCGCGGTTACGCCGGGCAGGATGTGTTGTGTGAGCGGGCTGCAATTGAAGGCAAGGTTCCGGATGCGCTACGCGGCACGTTTTATCGCAACGGCCCCGGCCTGTTTGAGCGCGGTGTTGGTGCCAACAAGCAACGCTACAGCCACTGGTTTGATGGTGATGGTTTGGTGCACGCCTGGCGCTTTACCGATAAAGGCGTGTCGCATCAAGCGCGTTTTGTGCAAACCAAAAAGTTCATTGCCGAACAAGCGGCGAACGAGTTTCTGACGCCGTCGTTTGGCTCGCCGATCAAAGCAAAACTGCCGGTGCGTAACAGTGATGACGTCAATACGGGCAACACCAACGTTTACAAATTGGGCGATCGTCTGCTGGCGATGTGGGAAGGTGGCTCGGCAACCGCCATGAATCCGGATACCTTGGAGACCACCGGCATCGTGGCGTGGACGCCGGAACTCAAACACATGCCGTTCTCAGCGCACCCAAAGATCGACCCCGACGGGACGTTTTGGAATTTTGGCACCCTGATGGGCAAGATGGTGTTGTATCACGTGTCGGCCAAGGGCGATTTGATTAAACACGCGGTGATTGATGCGCCCGCCGGTGGCATGGTGCATGACTTCGCGGTCACACATAAACACCTTGTGTTTTTGTTGCCACCGATCGGCATCGACTATGCGGCGATGCGTAACGGCGCGGCGTTTGGCCAGGCGCTGACGTGGAAAGGTAACGAATCGACCAGGGTGTTGATTGTCGATCGCAATGATTTCACCAAGCGCCGTATTCTTGAGATGCCCGCGTTTATGGTGTTCCATTTTGGTAACGCGTGGGAGGCGAACAACGTCATTCACGTTGATTTTGTCCAATCAAAAGACCTCAACATCATGAGCGACTGGATGCCCCGCATGATGCGTGGCGAAACGGTTGCGCCAGACCGCTCCAATCCGGCGTTTGTCACCATCGATCTGAATCGCGGCACCTGCTCGGTGACGATGCGTGACGAAAACTGCGAGTTTCCGCGTGTCGACCCCAGATTTGTCGGGCTGCGTAACCGAAATGTCTACTACCCGGTTGGCCGAGGTGACCGCGAGGATGGCTGGGGCTTCGGCGGCGTGATGCGGGTAGACACTGACACCGGTAAGGTTGATCGGTTTAACTTCAGCGACGACGTGGCGCTGGAAGAACACGTCGTTGTACCGAAACCCGGCTCAAGTCGGGAGGGTGAAGGTTGGCTGGTGGGGGTTGGCTTTGACGTGGCCGCGCAACAATCGTTTGCGACGGTGTTCGATGCGCTAGACCTCGCAGCCGGTCCGCAGGCGCTGGTGCGATTGCCTTACTGGACGCCGATTTGTTTCCACGGGCATTTTCACGCGGCATAACACGAGCAAAGACGGGTCTTTTCACGGCATTTTGGCCGGAGATGCCCGTCAATGCTTGTGGTTAAAACTAAAGTTCCCCATCGCGTTGGATGCCGTCATCTCGCTTCGCGCCGCGCTGATGCCATTCACGCTTTGATTACGCTACCCGTCTTAATCTATGCCCCGCACAAGCCGCATCCGCGCTAAATTGGCGGCATTGGGCGTCGTTGAACGCACAATCCACACAAGGAGGACCAAATGAACCTGAACCCCATCAAGCCGTTGACCGACGCCATCACCTTTCCGTTTACGTTTATCTACGTGGTTGGGTTGTGCGCCTTCATCAACTATTTCACTTCACCGGGCAACTGGTGGGTGCAGTGGGTGGCCTTTGGCATGGGCATCGCGCTGATCAGTATTTGGTTCCGCGCATTCAAGTTTCTCGTCGCGACCGTCGGCATCGCAGCAGTGGGTTATTTCATCTACCGCTGGTGGAAAAACCGCCAGTCGATGAACGGCAAGGCCGCTGCCGAGACGGCATTCGCGGAGGTTAAGCAATTGCCGGCGCGTAACCTTGCTGCTGCCGGCAAGACCGCAACAACCATTGACGTCGAGCGCTAGTACTGCCGCCTTAACCTGATCGGAATGACCATGGCCATTGCCCCCGAACACCAAGCCATTTCCGCCGCCGCCTCGCGCGCCGCGATTGCGAAGCTCGATTGCGACGTCGAAGGCAGGCATTTCCATCCGCTCGAGGCGTTCCCGCTGTTTCGCCGTTGGCCGCGCAGTTTTGTGCGAAACGTCGTCTACACCCTGATCTTTAATGCCCAGTTTGCCGTGTTCTTCACAATCATGGGCTTGATTTCAGTCAGGGTGAAATCGCTTGAGCAGGTACTTGCCCTTTTTGGTAACAACCTTTTGATATCGAACGTCATCGGCTTCTCGTTCTGGATCGTGATGAATGCGATTGGTCCGATCATGCGCAAGGTCAACGCCAGTTCGCTTTTGGTCATTGTGCTGTTCTACGCCGTACTGGGCACCGTCATCGTGACCGCCAGTTTCTTTATGCTTTCACTATTCCCCGGCTACGAAGGAATTGGTCGATGGCTGTTTACCACCCAGCAGTTTTTTAACAGTTTTTTCATTTCGCTCATTGTTTCGCTGGTGCTTGCATCGGCGTGGCGCAATCGCGTGGGCGAGTTGGCGGCGCAGATTGTGATCGCAGATGAGCGCGCCCGCGTCACCGCCGCTGAACGCGCCACGACACAGGCGAACCTGCGCGCATTGCAGGCGCAAATCGAGCCGCATTTTTTGTTTAACACCCTGGCTAACGTCACCAGCCTGATTCACACCAGGCCGGATGATGCCAAAAAAATGCTTGAGGAATTTATCGGCTACTTGCGGGCCTCCCTTGCCACCAGCCGTGAGGCCGAAACAACCCTCATTCAGGAATTCGCCCTGATGCAGGGCTTTTTGTCGGTGCTGACCGTGCGGATGGGCAAACGTTTGACCGTATCTGTTGATCTACCCGATGAGCTCAAGGAGTTCAGGCTGCCGTCAATGTTGATTCAGCCACTGGTTGAAAACGCGATCAAGCATGGCCTTGAGCCAAAAATAGAAGGCGGCAATATCGCGCTGTCGGCGCGCCGAAACGGTGACAAGATTGAAATTTTGGTTGTGGATACCGGCATGGGCTTTCACAATGCCGTGTCCGACGGCATCGGCCTGAAAAACGTTCGAGAGCGACTTGAAAAACTCTATGATGGCGGCGGCTGCCTCTCGATTGAAGACAACCTGCCGACCGGGACCAGAATTACCGTCTCGATTCCCACTTGATCGAAAGCAGACCAAGATGACAATCAAAGCGATATTGGCGGATGACACGCGAATGGGGAATTCGCGAAACATGTTTCGCGCCCATGAGCGCACAAGTGCCATGCATGGCACGCGTGAGTGCTATTTGAAACAACAACCTGAGCACGACCGAAAATGACAATCAAAGCGATATTGGCGGATGACGAACAAAATCTCTCCGACTATCTTCAGCAGCGCTTAACAACGCTGTGGCCCGAGTTGGAAATTGCCGCGCTTGCTGCTAATGGCGCCGATGCACTGCGGCTTATTGATGATCACGCACCCGACATCGTTTTTCTGGATATCAAAATGCCGGGTCTGTCGGGCCTTGAGGTGGCCGGGCGGATTGATCCAAAAACGCATGTGGTGTTTGTCACCGCCTACGATCAGTACGCCGTCGATGCCTTCGACAAACAAGCGGTTGATTATCTGCTAAAGCCGGTCACCGACGACCGCCTGCAGCGGGCGATTACCCGTCTCAAAGACAAGCTGGAAAAGAAGGAGGCGCCGCAAGATGTGGCGGCGATTCTGAAATCAATCGCGCAGGTGTTGCCGCACGCCAGAAATGCGCATTTGCGCGATTGATTTCAGGATCGCCGCCACATCTTGCGGCGCCTCCTTCTTTTCCAGCTTGTCTTTGAGACGGGTAATCGCCCGCTGCAGGCGGTCGTCGGTGACCGGCTTTA
>JANOEV010000525.1:0-2215 GCA_031413695.1 Burkholderiales bacterium | reverse complement strand
TCGTGAATTGACTTGTCAAATTCGGCAACCACTTCGCGCGGCCTGAGTCTGACGCCGTCGTCAAAAATCACCTCGATCAGGTCGGCAACAACATACAAAAGACCAATGTCTTTGCCGATAACGTGATGGATATCGGGCCGCAGAATCTTGACGGCAACCTCACACCCAGCATGTTTGCCAACCGCGAGTGTGGCGAAATGCACTTGGGCAATCGACGCTGAGGCAATTGGCGTCATGTTGAACGCCGAAAAGATATCGCGCCATGACTTACCCTTGTTGTCGTCGTAGGCGCGGCCAAGCATTGCCAAGACATCGGCTTCGCCGAACGGTGGCACCCTGTCTTGCAAACGCGCCAACTCATTTGCGATGTCAGCCGGGACCAAATCTGGCCGTGTCGATAAGATTTGGCCGAACTTTACAAAGATTGGTCCGAGCGACTCGAGCGCCCGCCGCAATCTGACCGCCCGCGTCTCGGCAAACGACCGCCAGAAAAAAGCGCCGCCGATCAAGGTGCGGACTGCACCTTCCGGAAGAAACTCATCAAGGCCGTAGCGAATTACGACCGTGCTGATCTTAAGGAAACGGAAAAGTCGCATGTGCCGGATTTCTGCCGGACCTATGCCGTCTTACGCTTGGCCGTTGCCGGTTTCGCCTTGGCGGGTTTTTTGGCCGCCGTCTTCGCCGTGCCGACCTTGCTCCTGGTCTTTTTAGCCGGCTTGGCGAACCCTTCTTTTTCAACAAGTAACGCAATCGCCTCTTCTAGCGTCAGCGAGTCGACTTTGTCCTTGTCCTGAATTGTGGCGTTAGTGTCACCATGCTTTACATAGGGGCCATAACGTCCCGAGTAAATGCTGATTGGCGCACCATCATCGGGGTGATTGCCGAGAATACGCAGCGCACCCGCCGCCGCCTTTGCGGCTTTTGCGGCCTTGCCTTTGGCCGTTTTGGGGTCACGCTCCTCAAACTCAAACCCAATTTTACCGTCTGGTTGTTTCACCAGGAATGCCGAGAATGGGCGACCTTTTTTGCTGATGAACTTTTCGAGCAGCGGTGTCTTGCCTTTCTCCAGCAACTCGATCATTTCCTCGCGGGCAATCGCACGCTTCAAAATAGTACGACCGGAGCGGAAGTCACATGTACGGGCTGCACCAACCGCTTTTTCGCACGAATAGGCGTTTGGCGTTTCGTATACGTTCGCACTGCATTTCGGACACGGCCCAAGCACCTGCTGGCCTGAGAAATCAACAGGCTCGTCATCATTCGCGCCGTCACCCCAGGAAAATTCGATTGCCATTTCCTTGTTGAAGATCAGATTGGCAGAAAATGCGCGGCCCTGCCGGCTGCGAAAGCCATCCAGCGGGCCAACATTTTTTGTTTCAATCAAGGTTTCGGCCTCGGCCGCCTCCAGCTGCCGGCCGGCGATTATTTTCCAAAAACCAAAATCGCACTTCAGGCATTGGAAGCGCTTGTAGTTTTCGTGCACTTCGGCACCACATTTGGGACACGGCACCTTGAGTGCGCCAAAATCGCCGGGAATAGTGTCGTGTTCAAAATTTTTCGCCTGCCCCACAATGTGCTCGGTCATGTCCACAATTTCGGCCATGAACGTTTCGCGCGACATTTTTCCCTTCTGCATGAGCGCGAGCTTTTGTTCCCACTCGGCGGTAAGTTCGGGCGAATAGAGTTCTGGTATTCCCAAGCCATGCAATGCGATCATCAACGACGATGCTTTGGCGGTTGGAATCAGTTCGCGTCCTTCGCGATGAATATATTTTTCATACAGCAGGCCTTCAATGGTTGCCGCGCGTGTCGCCGGGGTGCCAAGCCCTTTTTCTTTCATGGCAGCACGCAGCTCTTCATCATCAATCGCCTTGCCCGCCCCTTCCATCGCCGACAGCAACGTCGCTTCCGAGTAACGGGCCGGCGGTTTGGTGGTGGTGGCCTTTATCTCGACGGTTTCAGTCTTTACGTGTTCGCCGGCCTTGACGGCAGCCAGATTGGTTGATGCCGTTTCATCGTCTGCGTCACGCCCGTACACAGCCAGCCAGCCAGCATTCACCAGCACCTTACCCTCGGACTTGAACGCAACACCATCAACGCGGGTCACGCGGGTCGTCTGCAAGAATTCAGCCGACGGGTAAAACACGGCAAGAAACCGCTTCACGACAAAGTCATAGAGTTTCTGTTCAATTTCGTTCAGCGCCTTTGGCGCCTG
>JANOEV010000524.1:0-2350 GCA_031413695.1 Burkholderiales bacterium | reverse complement strand
GGTCCCCTTGCCGACAAAACGCGCATGCACCATCCGGCCAAGTTTGGGCGGGGTGTCACGCATCCGGTACACGTCGGTGGGTTCGATGAACGCCACATCGCCACCCAGCGCCTTGAGTCGGTCGGCGATCAGGGTTGAAATCCGGTCGAGTCCCTCGCGGTCTGCACTGCCCGATTCAATGGCAACCAAATCCTTGAGCGTTGCAAGCAACGGCGCCTTCTCCTGCCGTGCCAGCGATGCAACACGCTCATCTTTTCCGTCCAATGCCGTCTGGGCGTTGACGCTGATCGGGCAGGCGATCAAACAAAGGCTGGTCACGATCAGGCGCAATATGCGTTGGTTCATTTCGTTCTTTCAGGGTTGTCGGACGGAAGCAGCCAGCCGGCGGCGGTTGCACATTGGGGAAACGTCGATAGGCTAACTGGGCTAAGCCGGCATCGACCGCAAGCCAAACATTTTGTCGCCAATGATCAGGTATTCAACACGCGCGACATGTTTCCCATCGTACATCTTTTCGTCTTTGAAGGTGTAACCGACGGCGGCAATCACGTCACCAACGCTTGGCTTGGCGACCTTCCAAGCGTCGACGCGCGTCAGTGGTGCAAGTTCGAGGGTCCATTCACCGCGCGCCTTGGGCAGGGCGGCCGCCGCAAAAATTTTGCCGCCGTCAACGGGTTGCGCCTGCGGTGGCGCGGCGCGTTTGGCGAGATCAGCGGGCAGGGATGCCTTGGCGTCCATTGTGATCACCACTTCAACGTGCGGGTTTTGCCACTTCATCGACGTGATCTTGCCGCTGAAATAGAGCGGCTTGGTCTCATCAAAACTCGACCAGCCGTGGTGGGCAAACAACGCCGGGGCAACACCGACCAGCGGCAGGGTAATCACAAATTGACGACGATTCATTGCGGCTCCTTTTGGTTTAGATATAAGCGATCCAGCGGCCGCAAAAAATTACGGCCATCCAGATCAATATTGATAACAGCGCTTGAAAACGTGTGGCGGCACTGGCGGGATCAAGCGGCCCGCGGGCGTGCAACAGCGCCGCGTTGGTGCCGGCGGCGAATATCAGGCAGATCTTGCTTATAAACATCGGGTTGGCGATCAAGTCCTGGATACGCATGACAAACATGGTCAAGCCCGCACACAGCGCCAGCAAAAAACCAAGCAGCGTCCATGGTAGAACATGTTTTGCCAATACCTGTGGGTTGAGCGGGCGCATCAGGCCCAACAGGCGCAGGTCGACGATCCAGATTGTGCCAAATACAATCGCAATCGCAACCAGGTGCACCACCTCGAGTATCGGGTAGGCAAATGCGTTCGCTTTGAGGGCGACCAGCGGTGCCCATTGCTCGAGCAGTGCGAGTGCGTTTGGCATCACTGCGGCGGCCGATTCGCTCATGGCAGTTTTTGATTTTGTGTCATTTCCGGGCAGTCATGGGGCGGCAGGGCGACCGAGAATTCTGATTTGGCAGGGTGTTTGTATCGCATCAGCGCCATTAATTAGACCCTGCACGCTGCCGGCGGTCAACGACGTGCGCCAACAAAGGCGCTCATACCGAAATCGCTGACACCGAAAACATATAGCCAAAATACAAAGTCCAATAAGGGCGGGTTTTTTCGGCACATTATGCCTGGAAAAGCTCGTCAATAAACGGGTTTGTCAATCCAGCAATGGCGAAATCGAGCCAGGTTGGGGTTTGGCCGGCAATCTTGTTCAACGTCAGTGCCACGCCGAAATGGTTCGCGCATAATTGCCAATCATCAGCGATCAGACCATCCCAAGGATACCGATATGAAACTCGTTCTCAGTTCAAAACTTATCCCCGCCATTGCGGCTGCCTGTGCAATGCTGTTCGGCCCGGCACAAGCACAACAAAATTTCGACAAAGTTGAAATCAAGGTGGAGAAGCTTTCGCCAACCACCTATGTGCTGTTTGGTGCCGGTGGCAACATCGGTGTGTCGGCCGGCGAAGATGCGTTGTTCATCATCGACAGAGACGCTGAGTCCGGGAGTGAAATACTGGATTCTTCCTGATATCGAGAACCGCATCAAAGCCGGAGAAGTGAAGTCGATGTTCCGGTCGGCGGTCCGTGAGATTCTCCCCGACTCGATTGTGGTCAACACACCGGACGGCGAGAAGAAAGTACCGATGGGTTTCACATTTGTTCTCATCGGCTATCATCCCGACATGCAACACTTGAAGCGGTTTGGCATTGAGATCATGCCGGAGACACTGGCGCCGCGATACGATGAGAAGACATTTGAAACCAACGTGCCCGGACTCTATGTCGCAGGATCCATCGTTGCAGGGAAGAACAACAACAAAGTGTTTGTGGAGAATGGGAGATT
>JANOEV010000523.1:0-2159 GCA_031413695.1 Burkholderiales bacterium | reverse complement strand
CAACGTCACAATCGTTGCCGACGGACAGGCGGCGGTTGATGCAATGGCGGCACAAAAACCTGACGCCGTAGACTTGTTTGATGTTGTTCTGATGGACATCCATATGCCGGTACTCGACGGCGTGGCGGCGATGAAAGCGATCAAGCAATTGTTTGACCAGTCAGATGTATCGGCGCGCGTGAAGACAATACCGATTGCCGCGATGACCGCACATGCGCTCGCCGGAGACCGCGAACACTATCTCGGGGAGGGCATGGACGATTACATTGCCAAGCCAATCCGCCGTGAGGATTTGGCAGCGTTGCTCCAACGTACGGTTCCGCAAAAACCCGGCGCCGCCGTCCGGCAGCCGCCGCCCGTCGCCAGAATGCAGGCTTCCGGTCAAGCTGGCGCGGCCGGGCCGACAGAAATTGTCGCCCGTCGCAATCCTATGGCAATACCGACCCCGGAAGATACATTGCCAATGCTTGATCTTGAGCAATTGGAAGATTTGCGGGGTCTGCCGGCGGGTCCGGATGATCAGCCCGGGTCCGGCGCAAATGGATTGATTGATTTATTCAAGCAAAAGTCACGCGAGCGTTTGCGTGTGATTGCCTCTTGCCTGGTGGATGCAAATTGGGTGTTATTGGGTGACACGGCGCACAGCATGCGCGGCGCGGCGGCGAGTGTGGGATTCCCGCGGGTCGCTGCGGCCTGCAAGACGATGGAACTCGCCGCAAGGCGTCTGTCACCGGTGCCCGGCATCGCTGCCGTTGCGCAGACCGGGCCCTTACCAACCCGCGCACAACTCGATGCGCAATACGAACAGCTCACGCGGCACTTTTACGAGGCCGAGGCGGCGCTGAAAGAATGGCTTGATTCGGCCGCGTAGCGGTTGCCGGCGAAAGCGCGGGTCTATTTGACGGCAGTGACGACACGCGCCTGGCGCGCAAAGATGGTCCAAAGTCTGGCGACATCGGCAATGCCATCAGGCCCGCTCACGGTTGCCAGTGTTTCCGCCGCTTTGACGCTTTCGCCGGCCATTGCGTAGGCCATGCCCAGGCGCAGTTTGGCATCCTGCGGACGCTTGATACCGGCGCGCTTGATGCCGCGCTCCATCATCGGCAGTCCCTTGAGGTTGTCGCCGCTGATCACAAGGTTGAGTCCGGCATTAAACAGGCCCGGGCCATCCTTGCCCTGTTCGGCCTCGGTAGCACTGCGCGCCATGTTCTTGCGGTCGTCGTCGGCCTCTTTGGTCACTTTGACAAGTAATTTTTTATGTTCCGGCTGGGTACCCAACTGCCCGGCATTAAAGCCCTTTTCAACGATCTGCCTGGCTTCAATCGGAAAGCCGGCCTGCAAGGCATTTTCAGCAAGAAATAAATACTCGGTGGCTGGCAGCTTGTCACCCAGCGCAAGTTGCAGCCGGAATAAATCCAGAATATTGCGATCACTCATGGCGGGCTTTCTGGCCGTGCGTACAATCAGATCGACCCAGTAGTCGGTTTTGGGGTAGTGGTTGACCAACCGCTCCAGCGCGTCGATATAACCAGCATCGTCGTTTAGCTTGAGTGCCGTGCGTCCGAGCATTTTCAGCATTTCCTCAGGCGGAGTCTGGCCGGCGGTTTGATCCGCCGTGATGGCGGCAACGGTTTCCGCTTTTGCCGCTGCATATTCATCCGCCAGGAACAAGGACTGCACCAGCAACATGCGCATTTGCGGTTGACTACTGCCGTCTTTGATGGCGCTTGCCGCCCAGTTGGCCGCCTGTTTGTAGTTCTTCAGGTTGTAATACGCGCCGGTGATTGCCTCGGCATAAAGCGCGCGTTCAACCGGCATCAGCCGGTCGCCGGCGAATAGCGCCTCAAATGATTTTGCCGTAACGGCGTGATCGCCCGTAGCCAACGCCGCCGTGCCGCGCATGCGTTCAATGAAGAAAATCTCGTAGGACGTTTTGTTCGGGATTGGATCGACTTCGCCAATTTTGGCCAATGCCTCTTTGTATTGTTTTGCCTGGATTTGCGCTTGCGCCGTCTGCAGGGGTTTGCCAATCTCAGGCCGAATCGTTTCGGTGGCGGCGGGCGCGGAATTTTGTGCGCCAACTGTGCCGGCAGAGGTCAGTGCAATCGCAAACAGGACCGCGCCAATTGACAGGTATGGCGGCAGGCGGCGGAACGATT
>JANOEV010000522.1:0-1882 GCA_031413695.1 Burkholderiales bacterium | reverse complement strand
GGCAGATCCGGGAACTCAGCTACTACAACACATTCTTCATGACGACCCAAGTTGCCAGATTGCAAACCCGGTACCTCTTATCTCAGCTCGGGCAGCGGCTCCCCGTCCGGAATGAACTTCAGGGCCAGGCCGTTGTTGCAGTAGCGCAGCCCGGTCGGCGCAGGACCGTCCTTGAACACGTGACCCTGGTGGCC
Organism: Burkholderiales bacterium; assembly: GCA_031413695.1. Taxonomy (GTDB): domain Bacteria; phylum Pseudomonadota; class Gammaproteobacteria; order Burkholderiales; family Usitatibacteraceae; genus UKL13-2. Next base: position 1,688 of record JANOEV010000522.1, on the reverse strand, counting down.
GCCGCAGCGCGCGCAGTGGTATTCGGTCCGCGGGGCAAACAGGTGAAAGTCCCGCTTGGTGCCGATCCCAGCCTCGCTGATGGGCTGAAAGAAGCTCGGCCAGCCGGTGCCGCTGTCAAACTTGCCCGGCGTCACAAACAGTGGCGAATGACAGGCAGCGCAGACAAAGGTCCCGGCGCGCTTCTCCCCATTAAGCGGGCTGCTGAACGGCCGCTCGGTATTCTCCTCGAACAGGACGCCGTAGCGATCGGGGTCCAACAGTTCCCGATAGTGTTCAGGTTTGGACTTGTTCGCGTCGCGGGTCATGGTTCACTCCGGGGTGAGATCGGGGCCCGTGAGTATGGCCCAGCCGGCCCAAATCTGTGCCGCAGTTCGCGATCCCCCACTTACGGTTACGGCAAGATGCCATGGTATCTTCAGACCGGAACACCCTGATTGGAACGCAGCATGGCGGCTAACGTCACGGCCCTGGCGGGGAAAGACGAACTGCTTCGCGCCCGGCAGCTGGCGGACCAGGTCGGCACCGAGATCGGCCAGGTCATTCTCGGCAAGCAGACCGAGATCCAGCTGGCCTTCACCTGCCTGCTCGCCGGCGGGCACCTCCTGATTGAGGACGTTCCGGGCGTCGGCAAGACGCTGCTCGCCCGGTCTCTGGCCGGTGTACTCGGGCTGTCCTTCCGGCGGATCCAGTTCACCAGCGATATGCTGCCGGCCGATATCGTCGGCATGTCGATTTTCGAACAGGCGACGGGGAGTTTCCGTTTCCACCCGGGGCCGGTTTTTGCCCACGTCGTGCTCGCGGACGAGATCAACCGCGCGACGCCCAAGGCCCAGAGTGCGCTGCTCGAAGCGATGGAGGAGTACCAGGTGACCCTCGACGGGCACACGCATACCCTCCCGGCGCCTTTCTTCGTCATCGCCACCCAGAACCCGCTGCACCAGACGGGCACGTTTCCGCTACCGGAGTCCCAGCTCGACCGCTTTCTGATGCGCATTGGCCTCGGTTATCCGGGCGAGGCGCTAGAGAGGAAACTGCTGAGGGGCGAGGATCGCCGGCTCCTGCTTGGCGACCTGCGCACCGTTGTCGATGTCGCGGGACTCTCGGCCCTGCGGGCGGCTGCCCGCGAACTGTTTCTGTCAGACGCTCTGCTCGACTATGTCCAGGCGCTGGTACGCTTCACTCGGCAGTCGGGCCAGTTTGATCTGGGCCTGTCACCCCGCGGGGCCCAGGACCTGATCAGTGCGGCGCGCTGCTGGGCCCTGATTCACGGCCATCCCGGGGTGCATCCCGAGGACGTCAAGGCTGTCTTTCCCTCCGTAGCCGGCCACAGATTGCGGCCCCGGCAGGGTGGCTCCGCTGCCCTCGCGACCCGGCACGGCTGGTGCTGGAGTCCGTGCCGATCCCCTGACGAGGGCAAGCTGTGACCCCGCCACTCCAGAAAAGCCAGCGCTGGCGACCCCTGCAGGTCTTCATCCAGAAATGGGTCCGCCGCCGGCAGGGTTCTGACGGTGACGTCGTTGAACTGCATCCGGGCCGCGTCTACATTCTGCCGACGCGCAGCGGCGTGGTTTTTGGCCTCGTGTTCTTCACGATGTTGCTGGGTGCGCTCAACTACAGCAACAACATGGGCTTCGCTCTCGCCTTCCTGCTAACCGCCATCGCCGTGGTCAGCATCCATCACTGTCAG
>JANOEV010000521.1:0-4326 GCA_031413695.1 Burkholderiales bacterium | reverse complement strand
TGCAGGAGAGCGAGAAGCGTTTCCGCATGCTGATTGAGTCTTCCCCGGAGGCCAGCGTCGTGCACAGCGATGGCAGGGTCGTTTATGCAAATCCGGCCGCGCTCGCGCTTTATGGTGCGACGCACGAGGACGAGCTGGTTGGCCGGCAGATAGTGGACTTTGTGCATCCCGACTCCCTCCCGGCCGTGCTGGCGCGTTTGAAGGCAATAGAGAAGGGGGCAACAATACAGCCGATTGTTGAACTCAAAAATATAAAACTCGACGGCACCGCGATCGAAATCGAATCACAAAGCGTGGCAACGGTATTTGACGGCCTGCCGGCAATACGTCTGTCGATTCGTGATGTCAGCGCGCGTAACCGGGCGGAGGCTGCGCGCGCATCACTCGAAGCACAACTGCGCGAATCACAAAAAATGCAGGCCATCGGCACACTTGCCGGCGGCGTGGCGCATGACTTCAACAACATTCTGGCGGCCATTTTGGGAAATGCCGAGCTGGCGCGTCAGGATATCGGCGCGGATCACAAGGCGCTGGACAGTGTTGGCGAAATTCGCAAGGCCGCGACGCGTGCGCGCAATCTGGTGCAGCAAATTCTGTCGTTCAGCCGTCGCCAGCCGACCGACAGGCAGCCATTAAATTTGATTCCCATCATTGAAGAGTCGCGGCGCCTGCTGCGCGCGACCCTGCCGGCACGTTTTTCACTCGAAGTGCAATACGCGGCCGACACACCGTCGGTGATGGCAGACGCCACACAAATCCAGCAGGCGGTGATCAATCTGGTCACCAACGCGATGCAGGCGATGCCTGACGGCCCCGGACTTATCGTCATCGAGGTCGACAGAGTTAATGTCGACGCCGGACTTGCAGCAAAGAACTCGGCATTGATGGCGCTATACCAAAGCCACGCCGGCGTAGCTGCCAGATTGGTTGTGAAAGACAATGGTCCCGGCATGACGGCGGATATCGTCGCCCGTATTTTTGAGCCGTTTTTTACCACCAAGCCGGTGAACGAAGGTACCGGTCTCGGCTTGTCCGTGGTACACGGCATTATCGAGGCGCACGACGGCGCAATCGTCGTTGAGAGTCAGCCGGGAGCCGGTGCAACGTTCACTATTTACCTGCCGGCGGCGAATTCTGGCGACGCGGCGGCGGAAAGCCCGCTGCGGGTGAACCCCGCAGACCAAGCGACGACGCAGGCCGACGGGTCGCATGTGTTGTATATCGATGACGATGAGTCGATGGTGTATCTGGTCGGCCGTATGCTTGAGCGGCGCGGGTGTCGTGTCAGCAGCTTTGTCGACCAATCGGCGGCGCTGGCAGCGTTGCGCGCCGATCCGGCCGGGTTTGATGTGGTGGTGACCGACTACAACATGCCGGGCATGTCGGGCATCGATGTTGCGCGCGAAGTGCGCCTGATCCGGATGGATTTGCCGGTGGCAATCGCATCAGGCTTTATTGACGATGCCTTGCGCGAGCTCGCCGAAAAAGCCGGCGTGCGGGAATTGATTTACAAGGAAAATGTCACCGACGATTTCTGCGATACGGTCATGAAGCTGGTAACCATCGCCAAACGGCGCGATTAGGCAACCTCGCGCCTCGAATCACCCGAAGGCGGCGCAATTTTTGTCGCCGCCGGCCTACATGGTTGTTGCAAAATGCTGGCCGGCGTGTTCGCGCAGCGCGTGGAATTTGACCTGCGGGTAACGTTCGGACGCGACCTCAAGTTCCGATGGATGGGTCGCCAAAAAGGCCGGTGCATCCACCACATCGTGCGCGACACGATGCGCATTGGTGTCGATAAACTTGCGCAAAATGGCGGGATCGTCACAGGTGATCCAACGCGCCAGACGATAACGCGACGCCTCCATATAGGCGTCGACCTTGTATTCCGATTTGAGGCGGTGCAGCACCACTTCAAACTGCAGGTTGCCGACCGCGCCCAGCAGCAGGCTGCCACCGGCGATCGGACGAAACACCTGTATCGCGCCTTCCTCGCCGAGCTGTTGCAGACCCATTCGCAGTTGTTTGGATTTAATCGGGTCCTTGATTTCAACCGTCTGAAAAATTTCCGGCGCAAAATACGGCAGGCCGGTAAATCGCAGCGCCTCGCGCTCGGTCAGGGTGTCGCCCAGATGCAGCGTGCCGTGGTTCGGAATACCGATGATGTCACCGGCAAAAGCTTCGTCCAAAAGATCGCGCCGTTGCGAGAGAAACGATACGACGGTACCGGGGCGGATATCCTTGCCGGTGCGCGAGACGCGCAATTTCATGCCGCGCTTGAAGTGACCAGAGCAAACCCGCACAAAGGCGATGCGGTCACGGTGCGCCGGATCCATGTTGGCTTGAATCTTGAACACCACCCCGGAAAATTCCGGTTCATCGGCTTCGACGACGCGCTCGATGGCGGCGCGTGCGGCAGGTGGCGGCGCCACATCGACCAACGCATCGAGTACCTCGCGCACACCAAAATTATTCACCGCCGAACCAAAAAACAACGGCGACTGTTTGCCGGCAAGAAACGCCCCGCGGTCGAACGCCGGACAGGCGTCGCGCAACAATTCAATTTCATTTTTTGCCTGCGCGAGCTCCTCGGGGTACCGTTCGGCGATGACCGGGTTGTCGATGCCGCTGAGAATTTCGTCATCGTCACTCATGCGGTCTTCGCCGGCCTGGAAGACGCGCATCGAATCACGCCGCAAATCATACACACCGCGAAACTGCCGGCCCATGCCGATCGGCCAGATAAACGGCACCACGTCCATTTTGAGCACACTTTCGACTTCTTCCATCAACGCCAGTGGCGGCATGACCTCGCGGTCCATCTTGTTGATGAAGGTCAGGATCGGTGTGTTACGCGCCCGGCAGACTTCGATCAGACGCAGCGTCTGTGCTTCAACACCCTTGGCCGCGTCGATCACCATGAGTGCGGCGTCAACCGCGGTCAGCACACGGTAGGTGTCTTCCGAAAAATCCTGGTGGCCGGGTGTGTCGAGCAGGTTCACCACACAATCGCGGTATTCCATTTGCATCACCGAGCTGGCCACCGAGATGCCGCGCTGTTTTTCGATTTCCATCCAGTCGGAGGTGGCGTGACGGGTTGCTTTGCGCGCCTTGACACTGCCGGCAATCTGAATCGCGCCGGCAAACAGCAGCAGTTTTTCAGTCAACGTGGTTTTGCCCGCGTCCGGATGCGAGATGATGGCAAAGGTGCGGCGGCGTTTGATTTCGGTGGCAAGCGTGGTCATGGAATGGGGCGCGTTGAATGTTGCATGTGTCCGCCGGCGCGCAGCGTGGCGCGAGACGGGCAAAAATCATGAAGGCGCGCATTATCTCATCCGGCCGGCGCCACGCCGCTGCCGCGGAGGATAATTATTTGAAACGCAAGATAGGGCGGACTTTTTCAGGCATTTGTGCCCCGAAAAGCCCGTCAATGCCGGTGTTTTGTTTCTGTTGCGGACGAAACAACGCGGCGTGTTGCCGGAGAATGCGTGCAGTGGTGAGTTCATCGGGGGCCAGATCCGCCACCCCGCGTTCATAGGTGCCGCCGAGCAAAATGCCATCGGCGCGCGGAAACATGTACAGCAGATTCGCAACGCCATTGCCCGCCCCGCCGTGGGTGAGGTAATCAATTCTTGCATCCGGCGGCAGCATCAGCACCTGCCCGCGAATCGGTGTCAACTCCTCATCACCAAACAATTGTTTGGATCCGAGGCCGGTACAGTTAAAAATCACCGGTGTGTCGATGCCGGGCAGCTGGCTGCGATCATGGTATTCGTATTGCGTGATGCCGCCACCGGCGGCACGGACGTCGGCCATCAGGCGCGGCAGCAGGATTGCCGGTTCAATCAGCATCGATAGATGGTGGAGTGCGTAGGGTGTATTGAACGGATGTTCACCCGGCCCCAGCGCGACAACCGACGGAAAGTATTCCGGAAAATCGTGCAGATAAAACGGATTTGCCGCGTCGAATGGAAACTGCGCCAGATGGTAGTTCTCGCGCATGTTGACGCCGTAGCCCTTGCCGATCAGCGCGCGAAAGGTGGCATACGAAATCGCCAGCGCCTGTCTGAACTGCGCCTCGAATTGCGACGTGAGCGCGACACCGCCGCGCGCAAACACCCCGGTCGGTGCCCAATAGCCGCCGGCAATATCCGAGGTGGTGTTGGGCGGCAAATCACGTGCAACGATACTGACCTGCCAACCCCGTTGTTGTAACAATACCGCGGTGGTGAGCCCCAACACGCCGCATCCCAACACTGTCGCGCGGCGATCACTGATGTCGGGTAGTTCTGCCACCGCCAATGCAGATGATCCCCACGACATGGT
>JANOEV010000520.1:0-4617 GCA_031413695.1 Burkholderiales bacterium | reverse complement strand
TGTTTGAGTACCCAACACTTGTCGGCATTCAGCTAATGGCTGGCGCTCGCCAACCTGAACATCGATAGAAAAATACCGGGGAAGGCCTTCCTGGGGTGATTGGCCAAACAACGCCCCGAGTCGTTCGTTAGATACCGATGCGGGACAGGCCAAGGAAGATGAAAGCTCATAGCGGTCTCCATCAACCAACCGAATTTGGCGCTCAACCACAAAAATTGACGACGATCCTGCAAGGTTTTGCTGTGCTGCTTCTCTTACCAGGCCATTTAGGAGTTTCTGGGCTGTTTCATCCTCAAGCGGCAGAGGAAACCGCTGACGCCAATCAGGATCGCGCTCGGCTAATAACGCAAACGGGTCTTCGACGCCCGCAAGATTGAATTCCTGGCGCAATTCCAGCATCGCCAGAACCATTTTGGCGACAAGCCCGTAGATTTCCAATCGATGCAGGCTATCGGGCAAACTCCCAGCTTGCTCTTCAACGGCTTTGATGATTGCAGACTCATCCCACTCATAGCGCGCAGCAAGCCGCAGAGTGTTCTCCATGATTGCAGCGAGCTTGCCGCCGCGTTGGCCGATAAACGCTAACGGTAGCCCCCCATGTGCAGCCACAGCCCCAAAAAATTTCTTTCCCTCACTACTTGGGCGATGCCCCCAGTAGGCAAACCCACGCATAACAGCTTCTGTACGCAAGTTTGCTGCAAACTCTACGGCATCGCCCCCAAAAGACTCAATAATGGGTGTCCAACGCCAGGCGCCGCCCAGATATTCGCGTCGCCACCATTCGGCCGCATAGAGTACAAAGAGCGGTGCGAAATGCGCAACTACGTATGTTGCATGCCATAGGGAAACTTTTCCACAAATCTCGCTAGCCAGTTCTTCATGAAGCGAGCGATATTCATCGTTCGTGAGGCGATAGCCATAAAGCATTCGCCCATCTGGTCGCTTTAGGCCGCGCGAGTCCAACAACCTGGTAAGCCAAGTTTCCTTCAACATGAATCTCCGCTAGTACTAGTTATTTTTGTTATGCTGGGTGACGAAACAACTCGTATCAGCGCTATCGAACGATATCAATTCGCGTGCATTAGGGGCGAAAACCTACTATTCACTAGTGTTCGCCTTCGCATTCAATTCGTATTGACGACAATGCTGGCTTCCAATTTATCCAGCGCGCGGGGAAGTTCTGATGCCCCGAAGCACAAGGAGTATTTCCATCTCCCAAAGCTCCCATGGTTTGAAACAGCCTTACACCACCGTTCTGCAGCGGACTTTTTGATCATTGCGTTCCCGATCTGTCCTTTTATCGCTACGATTAGATAGTTACCATTTCGTAGCTCAACCAACAAGTCAGGCAAGTTCTTCCTCGGAGCGAGCGATCAATTTCATGTTTGGTCGATTCTGCTTGTTGTTAATTGACGCCAAGCAGCAATTTAACTGATTAGGAGGGTACCGAACATAGGCGGACTAGAATTAGGCTACCTTAATATGAAATTTTAAATGGGGCTTGCAGTGGGCGCGAAAGTGCGGTATCCATTTCTCATTTGGCCATGCCTATAGTTGTTGGCGCCGGCGCAGAATTGGCTTTAATGAGGGCGCGGCGGAATTCCGTTGAACCAGCCGTATAGTTTAAGAATTGTTGCCGGTACTGGGCTTCTACAGACTTGTCACGGGACATCCAAAATTGCCGGCCTGGGGCAAAATGGTGTCGGCGCTGCCAGTCAACGGTCAGCATAAGCTAATGACTGCATCAACGCATTCGCGCTCAGCAATCTTGGATCCAACTCGTTGGCAATCCCGCTCGCCCAAGAAGCCCATTCCGCTAACCGCGCTCTATCAGTAGCTTCGTCGACGCCGGACTTGCCGGCGAGTACGTCAGCGACTAGGCTACGAATTTAGTCGGCTTTCTGCATGTTTGTCGCCTGCCGAAGTAATGTCACGATGCGGTGTTTTTTTTCGCGCTCAAGTCGGAGCACGTCCTAGCGCTCCTCCTCAAGCTTTTGAAGTCGAAGGTGTCATGCGATTCCGCCTGCGTCTCCCCGGCGTAGGCCGGGGCCCAATTCGCGGATTCATTAACGGGTAGGCGCTTGGGCAACGGCCTTCGCTGGTACGACGAGTCATTTCCGAATACGGCGAAACAGGCGCGCAGGCAGCGTCGACCAACATCTAGCAAATACGGGCATTTCTGGGCATTTTTGGCTGAAACACCACGCCCTTATTGCACTTTTGTAACTTGACTAAACAATCGCGGCGCGACCAAACACGCCAACACCACGGCGCACAACTGCGCCGCAATGAAGCCGGGCGCATCATGCGGGCGAATACCCGCAAAAGACTCCGTCAGTGCGCGCGCCAGCGTGACTGCGGGATTGGCAAACGACGTTGACGCGGTAAACCAATAAGCGGCCGTGATGTAGCAACCAACGGCATAGGGGATGGCGTCTCGCCGGTGTTTTGCCACGCTATAGATCACCAATAACAAACCCAATGTCGCGATGAATTCGGCAAACATCTGCGCGCCGCCGCTACGGACCTTGGTAGAGACTTGCAAAATCTCGACGGCAAACATGGCATGGGCCATCCAAACACCGACGACCGCGCCAACGATTTGCGCGACGAGATATGCCGGCACCTCGCGCCAAGGCATGGCCTGGGTCGCCGCATCCATGAGGGTGACAACGGGATTGAAATGCGACGATACCGGACCAAAGGTCAGGATCAACGCGATCAGGCCGGCACCGGTCGCAAGTGTGTTGGCCAATAGTGCGATGGCGATGTTGCCACCTGCCAGCCGCTCCGCCATGATGCCGGAGCCAACCACGATGGCGAGCAGAAACGCCGTACCGAGCGCTTCAGCAGCGAGGCGTTGTGAAAGTGAAAATGCCATCAGGCTGTGGTTGTTTCGTTGGTGCCCGCTGTTGTTGCCGTTGCGGCATCAACGTGAATTTTCTTCAGCGCGTTTGTCAGTGCCAAGTGCTCCAATTTGTCGATTGGCAGGCTGATAAGGAACTGGATACGGTGTTTGATCGACTGAAACACAGTTTCGAAGGCGGCGCGTTTGGCTTGGTTGTCGCCTTCGGCGTCCGACGGGTCGGGAAATCCCCAATGCGCGGTGGCCGGATGCCCGATCCAGACCGGACAAACTTCCCCTGCTGCGTTGTCACAAACGGTAATGATGATGTCCATCGCCGGCGCACCGGGCTTGGCAAAATCGTCCCACGACTTGGACTTGAATTGGCTGCGATCAAAGCCGAGTTTTTCGACTTGCTCAAGCGCCAACGGGTTCGGCGAGGACTTTGGATAGCTTCCCGCACTAAAAGCATGAAAGCGACCCGCACCCATTTTGTTCAAAATCGCTTCGGCCATTACCGACCGCGCGGAGTTGTGCGTACAGAGAAACAGGACGTTAAAAATACGATCAGCCACAGCAAGCTCCTTTGGTTGATTTGGCGGAAATCGTTGGCATGGCGACCTTCATGACCTTCATGACCTGCGTGACTGGCGCGCAGCACGCACCGGCAGCGATTTGCGCCTCAGACGTGTTTGTAGCCGGTGCAGCCGTGTTTCCATTGAAGGTTGGAATCGAATCAAGCGTATGAAAACTTTCCCACGCAATACCGGACGGATCGGTCACCCAATATTTGTCCGATCTGGCGTAGCAACAGCTTGCGCATTGCTCCACAACCACCGCGCTGTCGGCGTTCTGTAATCGCGCATGGATTTCCGCCAATTCTGAAGCGTCATCCGCTTGAAACCCCAGATGATTCACACCTTCGGAATTGCCGCGCGACGAAATGGCGAAATTGATGCGCGGATCATCGAGCATCCACTTTGCATAGTCCTCTTTTTGCACACTTGGCGCGACGCCAAACATGGCGGAATAGAAGCGGGTCGATTGCGCCAGATCCGTCACGGCGACGTGGACATGAAAGCGTTTCATACTGTTTTCCTTTTGGCGGTTTTTTGGGTTGCAATAGAGGACTTTTTTGGTTTGCAATTCACCGTGGTGGCGCAACTGGCACCTGCACAACAATTCTCAGTCAGGTATTCGATGAGCCCGCTCATGGTGGCGAAGTTGGCTGAATAGATGATCGAGCGGCCATTGGGTGCGGCAACCGTCAGCCCCGCATTGGTCAGTTCTTTGAGGTGAAACGACAGGGTGGCATTGGCGAAATCAAGCTTTTCGGCAATCGCCCCGACAGGCAAGCCTTCCGGCCCGGTTTCAACCAGCAGCCGGTAAATGGCCAGACGGGATTCCTGTGCCAACGCCGCCAGCGCGGCAATAATGTTTTTAGTTTCCATATTTCTAGTATTATCGAAATGATATTTGTCGTCAAGTGTTTTTTTCATTCGGTTTGGTTGCGTTTGCTGACGCGCGTGGATTGCCCGGTGTTTGAAAACATGGCGTAAGCATCACCGCAAACTGCCGACTAACCGCGGACCAACGGTTGGCTATTTGCCCACCAATGGCCGACATCGACATCGGTCAAACGAATCGAATCCGCCGACCTGTGATGCGCGTAGGTAAAGTTATCTCGTCATAATGGCGACAACCTTCTTCCCGAAAACTTCATGACCAAAATCATTCTCGTGGCCTGCGTCGCAATCCTGAACGCATGGCTC
>JANOEV010000519.1:0-1532 GCA_031413695.1 Burkholderiales bacterium | reverse complement strand
GAAGGGCTTGGTCAAGTAGTCGTCAGCGCCGAGTTCCAGTCCGCGCACTTTGTCAGCGGCGTCGTGACGCGCGCTCAACACCAGCACCGGAGCGTGGTGGTGATCTTTGCGCAACGCCTTGAGCACATCGAAGCCGTGTGCCCCCGGCAGCATCAAGTCGAGAATCACGAGCGCGAACGACGCGAAGTCGGCGGCCAGCGCGTCGTCGCCTCGCTTGACCCATTCCACGTCGTAGCCCGCGGAACGCAGGCCGGCCGCCACCTGTGTGCCCAGGGATTCGTCGTCTTCGACGAGCAATATACGCATCGACGTCATCGTGTCAGATCCCTGTCACTCTGCCCACAAGACCTTGCGCGACTCTTAAGCGACACGGCTCGGGCTCGCTTCAGAGATCAGCAAGATGTCGTTCGTATTCTCTAGCAAGGAGACAACCTCATGACCCATCCAATACTTGCGACCGTCGCTCGATTCGCACTCACTTCGCGGGTCGCTCTCGCTCTGGCCCTTGCCTCGCTGGTGGCCAGCGTGGCCTGTGGCAGCGACAGCCCGACGGCCCCGACCAGTGCTGCCACAACCACCCCGACGACCACGGCGACCGCCGGCGCGGTGTCGATCGCATCGGTCGTGAGCAGTCGCTACCGAAGTGCCGTGACCGTGGCCGTGGGCGGCTCGACCATCGTTCTGCGCTCCAGGGGTGTGCCCGACCACGTCACGCCGTACTGGGGCGTTGGCCACCCGCTCTATGAAGCGCCGTTTGCCGGGCAGACGCTCACCCCCAACGGCAACATCTCGGAACAGCCGTATGCCATGACGATTCCCGTGAGCCCGGGTGTGGCCGCCACGAAAGAGGCGACGTCGCTTGGCCCCATTGGCATGGCACTGAACGGCGTCGCTATCTACAACGATCGGGAAGGCGGCAACGTGCCGGTCGACGCGGGCACCCTCATGACGATCGATCGCGCGGGCGCACACACCAGCCCGGGCGGCACCTATCACTACCATTTCGACAACGAATTCCTGTCCTACGACGATGCCAATCTCTTCGGCTTCCTGCGAGATGGGTTTCCCCTCTACGGCCGCAAGGATCAAGACGGCTCGTACCCGGCCGACCTTGACACCAACGGCGGGCACGTCGGCACCACCGCCGACTTCGCCGCGCCGATCTATCACTACCACTCGTCGCGCGTCAGCTACATGAACTCGCGGTTCTACATCCTGAAGGCGGGTAGCTACCATGGCAACAAGGGCACTTTTACCAACTAGGCTTGGGGCATACGTGCTCTGCCTCGCCGCGACGCTGAGCACCGCGTGCGGGGCGGTCTCTGCAGCCGAGGACCCCGGGGGCGCCGGAGTGACGATGGCTGCGGTAGACGTGGCGGGCGTGCCATCTGTGACCGTCTCTTCGACCAGCCCCGACCTCGTGCTCGCCAACGGAATCTACCTGCGGCGCGGCGCGCCTTACGACGGCTTCATCGAGGCACGGTATCCGAGTGGATCGGTCAAGAGCGTAGCCTCGTACTCCCGTGGCATGC
>JANOEV010000518.1:0-4556 GCA_031413695.1 Burkholderiales bacterium | reverse complement strand
GGCGGGCAATGCGGCGGTGGTGCACTCGAAGCTGATTTCACGCGCACGGGCGGACAGGCCGCCCAGCAACGACGTTTCCGCCAGGCGCTCGAAGATGCCTTCGACGGTTTCGCCACCGGCAAAGGTGGCCACCGCGTTGGCAAACCGCGCGATGAGCGCGGCGCCTCGGCGGGCGTCGCTTCGGGCTTGGGCGGCGACTGTCATCGGCTTGGGGTGTTAGACCAAGGGCGGGTTGGTGCTCGCGGCGGCGGCGGCGGCAGTAGCGATGGCCGCTGCGGCGGTGATGGCCGCTACGCCGGCCTCGGCTTCGGCTGCGGCCACAGCGTCTGCCGGTGCGATCGGGCTCGTCGGGCTTGGTTATGTCGGCGTCACGTTATGGCCGCACTATGCCGCGCGATTTATGCCGGATATACAGGTTGACGCCGCCGCTCGCGCAAGTGAGGCTCAGACCAAACTTTCCCAGGCGGGCGATCAATATGACAGATGGATTGCGCTCGGCAACGCCGCACTGTGGAAATCAATCCAAGCCGATACCGCCGGCGCTGCCACGCTTGCAAGCGAGCTGCTGTCGATGGCTGAACTCTACAAAGACGACTGGAACTACGGCAATGCCATTCACAAAGCTAATTCTGCGCTCGGTATGATTGCATTGCGCAATGGCGACAAGGCCGCCGCCCGCCGCCACCTGCTCGCCTCTGCTGAAACAAAAGGCTCACCACAAATGAACACTTTCGGCCCCAATATGCAATTTGCCGACGCGATGCTTCATGCCGGCGAAAACGAGGCAGTGCTGGTGTATTTCGCCCGATGCCGCGCGTTTTGGAAAATGGGACATGTCTATCTTGATACTTGGATATCGATGGTCCGCGATGGCAAGCGGCCTCACTTTGGTGCCAATCTGCTTTATTGACGGTGACGCAGCGGATCGAGCAATGACGACAGCCCATTGTGGTCGATTTCGCGCATCAGATTGAGCAACCGGCCAAGCTTACCCCGCAATAAATCGTCGTCGATAAAAATGGGCAAATCTAACGGCCGGGACATGCGCTGGTACCGTCGGCGCAACCCATCGCAAAACGGTTTTGCGATGCACGCCTCCCGCTGTCGCATTACTGTCATTATTGTGGTGCCAAAATGTCGTAAAGTCGTCATGCCCGCTTAACACAGGCGTCACAAACACGGTCTATTCGAATTCTCCAACCAACACCTTTAGGGTATCAATAATGGAAATCGCCTTCGAAGACGTTTCTGATTCACTGCGCCGAATTTCACTCGTTGGCCGACTTGATATCGTTGGCACCGGGGAAATTGAGACACGGTTCACCGCACTCGCGGCCTCGACGGCAAAGCGGGTTGTTGTTGATTTATCGAACGTGACGTTTTTGGCGTCGATTGGTATTCGTGCGCTGATTTCTGTCGCCAAGGCGCAGCAGCAGCGTGGCGGCCGCGTCGTGTTGGTTGTTGAGGATCAGTCGACGGTCGCGAAAACACTCGAAGTGACCGGAATTGATGCCATCTTGCCGATGTTTACCGGTGCATCAGAAGCTGAACAGGCGGCACTCGTTTGACAGTTGACACCAGCAGCGACGGTGATGTCGCTGTGTTTTTTATCCCGCTTGGTTCCGCGCACTTCAGAACGGCGTCGGCTTGGTTGGTCGAAGCAGCATCGCATCGCGCCGTGCCCGGCGATGTGATTGACCGGCTGGAACTGTGTCTGAACGAAGCGCTCGCAAATATATTGTCGTATGCAGGGCCTTGCGCCCTGACCGAACCGATCGGGCTGACCTTCCGTCGAACCGTCGTTGGCGCCCGGCAGGAAGCCATTGTCACCGTATCCGATTCTGGCGAGGCGTTTGACCCGACAACCGCGCAGGCAAAATCCCGCCCCGTTTCACTCGCCACGGCTGAACCGGGCGGACACGGCCTGATCATCATTCGCAAATTTGCCGACAGCCTGGAATATTCCTATCGGGACCACCACAATGTCTTGCGTTTTGGCGTGCGCTGGGACCCGGCAACATGAGTGCAGGCAATGGTGAGAGGCGTGGCGACTTTGTGCGTGGCCCCGATCGCCGCAGCCGCTCTGTACCAGTCGACATTGACCGCCGCACCAACCCGCGGCGCACGCTCGGGAGCACCTGGATCCCGTTGTTTAAGGATGTAGACGAACCTGTTGTCATGCAGGCCCTGCGCGAGTGCGAGGTGGTCGAAATCAAGGCCGGCACGGCATTGTTAAGACCGGGTGATATCAATCACAACGTTTACATCCTGTTGGCCGGTGTGCTTGCCGCACACCTGGATACAAATCTGGATCTTTCGCAGGCAATCACCATCCCGCAGGGTGGCTGTATTGGTGAACTATCGGTAATCGACGGCAAACCCGTATCCGCTTTGGTATTCGCGCATACCGACGTTCGGCTGCTGGTACTGACGGATGATCTATTTTGGTATCGCCTGATGGTTTTGCCGGGCGTGGCCCGAAATTTGATGGTGAGCCTCACTGATCGCATGCGCCGCACCAACCAGATCACACTCGAAGCGCAACGCGAGCAACTTGAGCTCGTTCACCTTCGCAAGGAGATCGACTTCGCACGACAGCTGCAAACCAGTATGCTGCCGTTACAGCGGCCGATGTTTCCTGATCGCCACGATCTCGATATCTGTGGTTTTATGGAACCCGCGTCGAATGTCGGTGGCGACCTGTTTGACGCATTTTTTGTTGATGCCCGCCACTTGTTCTTTTGTATCGGCGACGTCTCCGGGCACGGCCTTGCATCAGCCCTCTTTATGGCGCGCGCTGTCGGTTTGTTGCGTGTGCTGGCGATGAATACGCTGGCACCCGATGAACTGCTCACCAATCTCAACGGACGACTCTGTGTCGGCAACGATACTAATCTGTTTGTCACCATGTTCTGCGGATTTCTGGACATCGAGAGCGGGATGTTGACCTATACAAATGGCGGGCATTGCGCACCGATGGTAAAAACCGCAACGGGGACGGCGCAGTTACCCTTGCCAAAGGGGCCGCTTGTCGGGGCGCTGGATGGCGCCCGCTACGCGCAGATGCGCAGGCAACTCGACATTGGCGACACACTATTCTGTTATACAGATGGCGTAAGCGAGGCCCATAGTCCGATGAATGACGAATTTGGTGAGGCACGTTGTGTCGCGCTTTTGAATCGCGTTGACGATGGTCCGATTGCCAACCTGCTGGACAACATTCGCCAAGCCGTTTTGTCATTCACAGGCACAACCGTGTTGGAAGATGATTGCACCATGCTCGCGTTGAAACGTATCGGGCTACCGCAGGACCGTCAGGACACACCCGTCAATTAATCGGGACAATCCCCAATCAACGGGGGTACCGGCGCAGTGGATCGAGCAACGACGACAACCCGTTGTGATCGATTTCGCGCATCAGATTGAGTAACCGGCCAAGCTCACCTTCCGGAAAACCCTGCCGTGCAAACCAGTGCAAATAGTTGCCCGGCAGGTCTGCCAGCAGGCGCCCTTGGTACTTGCCGAACGGCATTTGCCAGGTAACGAGTTTTTCGAGATCTTCGGGGTGCATCGATTACGACGGTTGGGTGACGATGTGTTGAGATTCGCGTCCGGCGTATAAATCCGGCGCGATTGGCGTGACGCGCCCATAATGACGTATGACAACCAAAAAGCCCCCCGCCAAAAAACCTGCGACTGCACCATCTGCGGTCGAGGTATCGGTACCCGAAGTGCTGCCGCGTGGCAGCGTCGCGCCGATTCTACCTGCACCATTTACCGCCCCCCCACCGTTTGTAAAGAAAAAACCGACCTGGTCTTGATTCAGGCTTGGGTTCGTAGTTACAAACCCGCCTATCGGCGGACGTTTTGAGACAAAACAGGCTGAAAATACCCGTCGATACTGGTGTTTCAAAACAGGTGTTGGCTTATGCGGCGTTCCCAGAAGGTCAAAGCCGGAATATCCTGCGCGTTTCCAGACTAACGTTGCATCGGTTTGATGCCATGCCGGACCAGAAACGCGCGCATTGCCGTTGCCACCCGCTGCGCCTCTGCCGGCGGGAAACCACCGTGCCCGCCACCCGGCACCGTCACCATTTCGTTCACCACCCCGGCCTTGGTCAGCGCATCGTGCAACCGTGTTGAATGCGCGTACGGAACCAATGTATCGGCATCACCGTGTACCGTAAAAATTGGCGGCAGACCGGCACGAACATAATGAATCGGTGACACGCTGCGCGCCAGCGCCTCGCGATTGGGCGCGGCGCCGAGCCATTCAATTGCGTAGTGTTTGGCGTTGGGGCCGCCCAACATATCCTCGACATCGGTGATACCAAAATTATTGATGATGGCCGCCACCGTCATCGGCGGCTCGCTGCCGCTCACCCAGCGGGTCGCATCATCCGTGGCGCAGGCGCGGTCAAACGGATTGCCAGCCGGCAACATGCCGGTGATCAAGGCCAGATGTCCGCCTGCCGAGCCACCGGTGAGAATGATCTTGCTGGTATCAAGCTTGTAGGTCTTTGCACGCCGGGACAACCAGCGCAGCGCGCAACGGG
>JANOEV010000517.1:0-8711 GCA_031413695.1 Burkholderiales bacterium | reverse complement strand
CGTCCCTGACACAGGATATGGCGGTCGCGGGCAAATTTGACGATATCAAACACCGTCAAAAAATACGGCTCGTAGCGCATCTCACTGATGAGTGATAACTCGTGCTCGATAATGGCTTGCACTTTTGCCGGCAGTCCATTTGGGTAACGGACTTTTACACCCTCATAGGTCAGTTGCCGCAGGTAGGTTGCCGGTGTCTGGTCGGGCGGCACAATTTCATCGGGGTACTCATACTTTATTTCGTCGAGTGAAAATGCACATCGACGCACCACCGACAGTGTCTCGATGAGTAGTTCCGGCGGATAAATTTTGCCGAGCCGCCCGATGGGGCGTAAATAACGTTCACCATTGGGATACAAGACCGAGCCGCATTCTGCAACGGGCTTGCCGACACGGATGGCGGTCAGGACATCCTGCAACCGGCGGCGCTTGCGGGTATGCATGTGTACGTCTCCGGCCGCCAGACAACGCAAGCCGTATTGTTTGGCGCATTGTTGCAGCCGCGTTAACCAATACAGATCATCACGCCCGCGTAATAACGCGATGGCGATCCAGCAGCGTTCGGCAAAATATGTGGCCAGCCAACCCGCTTGTTCATCGTGCTGATGTATATCGTCTCCCGGGCACCACAACAGCAGGCAGTCCACTGTGGCGGTGAGTAAGTCCGTCCGGCAAAGCGAATAACGGCCTTTTTCGGCGCGGCCGCGCGCCAGTGTGATCAGTTCACACAAGTTGCCATAACCATTAAGGTTCTCGGCAATCAATACAATTTTCATGCCGTCGTCGAGTTTGAATTCGCTGCCGATGAGCAGCTGCAAACCCAGCTCTTTGGCTTCGGTATGCGCACGCACCACCCCCGCCATGGTGCATTCATCAGTGATGGCCAATGCGCTGTAACCCAGCTTCCAGGCTTGCCGGACCAACTCTTCGGCGTGTGACGCGCCGCGCAAAAATGTGTAGTTGGTCAGGCAGTGTAATTCGGCATAACTTGGCAGCATGGCTGGCGTCTATTCTTCAACTGACTCAGGCAAAGTAGCCTTGCAAATACCAGTCGGCACCGGCGGCTTGGTTAACCTGATGATTACGATAGAGCCACATGGTTTCGCCGTGCCGGTTGCGACCCACAAAATAATCGCGCGACGCGGGTTGCCCGTCCCACCAGCCGGTTTCAATGCGCTCAGGGCCGCTGATGATGTCAACCGTACCGTGACAAGTCGGGCGACCCTCATGGCTGAGCAATTTGCGTGGTGTCGTTAGTAAAAATGTGGGGCGCAACTCACCGGCAAACATGGGTGTTTTGTGTTTGGATGATGCGCGTGTTGTATTTAATGCTGCTGCGTGTGACGAGGCAGCGGCAGCCGTCACCAACTTCAAACTGCGTTCGGGCCGGTGGTCATCAACCGTCTGCAGTTGATAAACATCGTCTGTACCCAGTCGTGCGCTGAGTTTGTCGATCAAACGGTACCAGCTGTCGGGCTGTTGTTGCGGGTCAGGCAGCCAGCTGGCACTGATTTCCTGAAATGGTTGTGTGTGATCGATTTCAATCGACATCGCCAACACGTGATCGGGCAATATTGTTTTATTCAAATGCTCACGCGCGAGCGACAGCAAACGATCGGTGTCACGTTCAACCTTTGCCATACCGATATGAATGGTTGTTTTGAGACGCGATGGATGAAATAACGTCACCCGATAAGCGCTGACCCCGCTGCCACGACCACGTAAATAACCCTCCATTTCGGTTAATAAACGCTTGAGCGGAAACAACAGCGCCGTCGCATCATTGATGTCAAAACCAAACTCAGTGTGTGCCCGGTAGGTGTCCGGTGGCACAAATGACAAGCGTGGATCAGGGCGCGAACCGATCACCCGCTGCAGGTCAAACAAACAGTTTTTGCCAAAGCGTTTGGCAAAACCATCCGCCGGCAAGGCCAGACAATCGGCAAAACGGATGATGCCCAGGCCCGCCAGTTGGCTGACGCTGCCGTGCGGCCAATCGAGCAATGCGACCGGCAGGTCGGCAACACGGGTGGTAATCGTATCGATGTGCCGGCACATGCGCACGTCATAGCCGTGATAACGCGCCTTGGCAAAAACCCAGGCCGCCATGGGTGTGGGCGCCACACCAATACAAACTCGGTAGCCAAGTGTGTGCAACCCGACACGCAGTTTGTTGATGAGTAGCGCCAGCCCCTGATGCATGGTCAGTGTGGCTGCCACGTCGAGCAGCAGACCTTCATCCTGGTGGATCGACACGGCGGGCGTGAACTGACCCGCCCAGCACGCCAGATTATGTATGGCGTGACGCTCAGTATCAGCTTGGCGGGGAATCACCAACAATGGTTCGACCAGCGCACGTGCGGCGGCAATACTCATGTTGGCCTTGATACCGGCCTGTTGTGCGGCAGGATTTGCGGCATGAACAACCGGGCGGTTATCCGCGCCGGCGGAGATGACCAGTGCGCCCGCATCCGGTTGCCCGCGTGCGGCAATTTGCAGGGACAATTCGGGTATGTAAATCGCAATCCAGAGCATCACGACCCGCTAACGGGAAGCGAGTGTGTCGACTGTCGCCGTGCCGGCAATCGTGTTATTGACCCGACTCGCTGTATGGCTTGATGTGATATGTGTTTGTCAGACTGTTCCGTTTCATGGCGGTGTGTTACGGCTTGGGTTATCTCAAACGTGCGTGTTTTCCAGTGCGCCGGGTACATATTGAGTTGGATGGTTTCTGCCATCAGTGCGCCGCGCCGTTTGGCGACGCGTATGTTTAATTCGCCGGCACTGGCAGAAAGCATCAGACGGGTGGGTGCGGGTGAGGCATCCGACATGGCGATGGCGGGGCGATAGGCAATCAGGGTGCTGCCGCCCTGGCCGGCTGCGACGTGTAAGCGTCGCAATGACGCATAGTTCCACTCACGGCGGTTATTGTTTGCCCACACCAGCACCATGCCACACGCGCCGGATCGGGCGGTTTGTTCGGCCGCCCACAACAGATTCTGGCCATCGGCGCGAATCAACAGCACGTGTTTGAGCAGAATGCCCAGCGCCTCCCAGCAGGCGGGGAAGGGCAGATATGGCGGGGCGATCAGCACCACACTGCCACCTTGTTGGGTGGTTTTTCGCAGCGCCGGAATCATCAACGATAGTTCGCCCACCCCTTGATCGTTGGTCAGTATTTCAGTCAGTGCGCCCCCATCCCATCCTTGTGCCGGCAACACCCCGTCCAAACAGGCATATCCTGTACTGATAGCTGATTTTTGCCCCGCCGGCAGCTGGCCGATACGCCAGATGTCCGGGCGTTGCAGCAGGGTATCGACAGAGGCGGCAAGTGAGGTGACGGGTGCCGGTTTCATGGTTGCCATGGGTTGACTGGGTTGACTGGGGTATGCTCATCAGGCTGAATGGATTTGCCTGTAAATCATCTCAAAGGCATCATCGGGTTTGACAGGCTTTAACTGGCTTTTAAAACGCTGATTTAATATACTGTATTAAATTACAGTACTAAAAGCAAGCGCTTCGTTTATCTCACATGCACCAGCCCGGCAAATAACGTTGCTTGTCGACCCACCACCAACCAAAACGACCCATGTTCCCCGCACCACTGGCCATCATTGACCTTGAAACCACCGGCATGACCGCCACTGCCGACCGGATCACCGAAATCGGCATCGTCATGGTGGTTGATAACAAGGTGGTGGAAGAATGGTCAACGTTGGTCAATCCGGAATGCAGTATTCCGCCGGACATCCAGTCATTGACCGGCATTACCAATGCCATGTTGAAAAATGCACCGACATTCCGCGAAATTGCCAAAGAAGTACAGGCGCGACTTTACGATCGTGTGTTTGTCGCCCACAACGCGCGTTTTGACTATGGTTTTATCAAAAATGAATTCCGGCGGCTCGATGTGCCGTTTACGGAAGAGGTGTTGTGTACCGTCCGGCTGGCAAGGAAGCTGTATCCGGGTTACCCGTCGTATTCGCTTGACGCGCTGCGTGCACGTCATCAACTGACCACCGACGGACGTCATCGTGCATTGGGTGACGCAAGGGCGGCGTGGCAATTTATCGCTGTGGCAATGCGTGATTGTGACGCGGAAGCCATCACCGCCGCTGTCAAGTCGATTCTGAAAATGCCCAGCCTGCCGCCGCAGTTGCCGGCCAATGTACTCGATGACATACCCGATGGCCCGGGCGTCTATACCTTCTACGGGGTCAACGATCTGCCGATCTATATTGGCAAAGCCAACGATTTGCGCAGTCGTGTGCGTTCGCATTTTTCGAGTGACCACCGCAGCTCGAACGATCAACGTCTGTCGGTTGAAATTACGCGTATTGATTTTGAAGAAACCGCCGGTGAACTCGGCGCGTTGTTACGTGAATCAACCCTGATCAAGGCACGATTGCCGCTGCGCAACCATCAACTGCGTCGCAACAGGGCGCTGACCATGGTGCGCATGCAAGACCCCGGCAGCCCACCGGTATTACAGACACTTGATGAAGTAGATTTCAGCGACAGCGATGCCCTGTTTGGTCCGTTTGCCACCAAGAGCCGTGCCAAGTCCGCCATGCTGGCATTGGCGGCCGACAACGGCCTGTGCTGGAATATTCTTTCGACCAAAAAAACCAGCGGCCCCTGTTTTGCCCATCAAATTCATCGTTGTCGCGGTTATTGTGTCGGCAAAGAAACCCTCATGCAACACAATCTGCGGCTGATGACGGCAATGATGGGCTACAAGTTTCGCCAATGGCCGGGTGACAGTCCGATTGCCATCAAGGAGCGCCACCCGGACGGCAAACTCGAACAAATTCACGTGTTTAATCACTGGCAATATTGGGGAACCGCCAATGACGCCCAGGCGCTGGATGACTTGATGCAAACACGCGTTTCCACCGACTTTGATGCCGACATCTATAAACTGCTGGTCAAATATTTTGATGCGGGTGGTGCGTTCACCACCATTAATTCAAACAACCCGGTCGACGCCACTGCCGCGTAACCGCCATCGATACCAGCTAATCACACAACGTTATGTGCACCAACTATGAACCCTATTTGGAAGCTGAATTCGCCAGAAAATTTGGCGTTGATCTTCCGCCGGTCGAATTCAGACGCGAAACCTATCCGGGCTACGTCGCACCCGTGGTGCGCAACATCATCCGCCGCAACGACGACGCTGCCGAGGGGCTGGAGTGTATTCCGGCACGGTTTGGTCTGGTGCCGACCTGGGCCAAGGCCGAGGACGTTGAACGACCGACCCTTCGTTTCGCCACCTACAACGCACGTGTTGAAACCATTGGACAATTGCCCAGCTTTAAACACGCCTGGCGCAACCGCCGGTTTTGTCTCATCCCGGTGCAATCGTTTTATGAACCCTGCTGGGAAACCGGCAAGGCGGTGCGCTGGAAAATGGCGCTGGTAAGCGGCGAGCCGTTTGCCCTCGCGGGACTCTGGGAACGCTGGCAACGCGACGACAAAATCGTCGACAGCTTCACCATGTTGACGGTCAATGCCGACGATCACCCGATCATGCGGCGAATGCACCGGCCAGGGGACGAAAAGCGTATGCCGGTGATTTTGCGGCCGGCTGACTATGATGTTTGGTTAAATGCCAATGGCGACCAAGCGTTTATAATGTGTCAACAATTTCCTGCCGATCAAATGACGGCGAATGCCGCACCTGTGAAACGAATTGCGAGCCCAAAACCTGCGCTGCAGAATCAACTTCTGTGAAGCCTTGGAATTGGGTGGCAATTGATGATCCCGGAAAATCTAAGAACGAACAAAAGTGAAAAAACTCGTTGCAATTGTGACCGGCGTTACCGGTCAAGACGGTGCGTACCTCAGCAAGTTACTTCTCGACAAGGGTTATACCGTCTACGGCACCTATCGCCGGACAAGCTCGGTTAACTTTTGGCGGTTAGACGATGTCGGTGCGCGCGGCCACCCGGATTTACATTTGGTTGAATTTGACCTGACCGATTTGGGGAATATCGTCAGGTTGGTCAAACATGCCCAGCCGACTGAGATTTACAATCTCGCTGCACAAAGCTTTGTTGGCGTTTCGTTTGAACAGCCGATAACGACCGCAGAAATTTCCGGCCTTGGTGCAGTCAATTTGCTCGAAGCGATCCGCATCGTCAACCCGGAAATTCGCTTCTACCAGGCAAGCACATCAGAAATGTTTGGCAAGGTGCAGGCGGTACCACAAGTGGAAAGCACGCCGTTTTATCCACGCAGTCCCTACGGTGCGGCAAAACTTTACGCGCACTGGATGACGGTTAATTACCGTGAAAGCTACGGCATTTTTGGCAGCAGTGGCATCCTGTTTAATCACGAATCACCACTCCGCGGGCGTGAATTTGTCACACGCAAAATCACCGACACCCTGGCAAAAATCAAACTCGGCAAGCTTGATGTGCTGGCGCTCGGAAACATGGATGCGAAGCGTGACTGGGGATACGCCAAAGACTATGTTGACGGCATGTGGCGGATGCTGCAGGCGCCCAAGCCGGACACATACATTCTGGCAACCAATCGAACGGAAAGCGTGCGTGATTTTGTCTTGATGGCAGGCCGCGCGGCAGGCTTTGATCTTGAATTCAGCGGATCTGCCGAAGCCGAGGTGGCGACTGATCGATCGACCGGAAAAACCATCGTAAAGGTAGACCCCGCATTTTATCGACCTGCAGAAGTTGAGTTGTTGATTGGCAATCCGGAAAAAGCCAGGCGTGCGCTGGGTTGGGAGCCGACGACGACCTTGGAGCAGCTCTGCCAGATGATGGTTGAGGCAGATATCCGTCGCAATATTGCGGGCGCTTCATTTTGAATTCGTCCATGCGTGCTCGCGGCCGGTTTCCGACGTGGTAAAAAAAGCGCTCATTACCGGAATTGACGGCTTCACCGGCAGATATCTCGCTGGTGAATTGACCGCAGCCGGGTATGAAGTGCATGGCATCTCCGTCGTCCCAAACACCATCCACAAGAATGTACAGACATGCGACATTTTAAATGTCGCCGCGATTAACGATGTGGTCAATACAATCCAGCCCGATGTCGTTTGTCATCTGGCTGCAATCACCTTTGTTGCGCATGGGGATGCTGGCGAAATATATCGAACCAATATCCTTGGCACCCGAAATTTATTGGCGGCGTTGTCAAGTTGCAATACTGTTCCAAGTGCGGTACTGCTGGCGAGTAGCTCAAACATATATGGCAACTCAATAGCAGAAGTGCTGGATGAAAATATTGTGCCGTCACCAATAAATGATTACGCCGTGTCAAAATTTTCCATGGAACTCATGGCGCGGTTATGGACTGATCGTCTGCCCCTTACGATCGTCAGGCCGTTCAATTACGCCGGGCTCGGTCAGTCGCCGCAGTTTCTGATCCCAAAGATTGTCGACCATTTTCGCCGCAAAGCGCCATTCATTGAACTGGGTAATCTTGATGTCGTTCGCGATTTTTCTGATGTGCGCATGGTTGTGAAATGTTATCGCCGGCTGATCGAAACGGCCTCTTTGCGTGGCATGCGCAGCGAGTCCTTTAACATCTGCTCGGGTGTTGGTTTAACGTTGACAGAAATTCTAAACATGATGCGACAGATTTCAGGTCATCACATCGAGGTGCGGGTCAACCCGGCTTTTGTCCGTAAAAATGAAGTTGTGAAGCTCATTGGTTCAAAGGCGAAGCTGGTAGCCGCCATTGGCACAGTAGAAGAAATTTCATTTCGTGAGACCCTGGCATGGATGTACCACGCATCGCCATCGGCATGATGCATAAACTGTGCCCATCAATGTCCCCAACGACCACCCGGTGACGCTGCCGTGAATCATCTCGACTGGCTCGAAGCCGAAGCCATCCATATCATGCGCGAAGTGGTCGCAGAATGTGCTCATCCGGCACTGCTGTTTTCCGGCGGCAAGGATTCGATTTGCCTGCTAAGGCTGGCTGAGAAGGCGTTTCGTCCTGATCGTTTCCCGTTTCCGCTGTTGCATATCGATACCGGCCACAACTTTCCGGAAGTGATGACGTTTCGCGACCGGCGTGTCGCCGAACTGGGCGAAACGCTGATTGTCGGTTCGGTGGAAGAGTCCATTGCCACCGGTCGCGTGGTGCTTGCCGACCCGGCCGAGAGCCGCAATCCGCATCAAAGCGTGACGTTGCTCGACACTGTCGCCAAACACGGATTTGACGCACTGTTTGGTGGTGCCCGCCGCGACGAAGAAAAAGCACGTGCCAAGGAACGTATTTTTTCGCATCGCGACGCATGGGGGCAGTGGGATCCGAAGAATCAGCGCCCCGAGTTGTGGAATCTCTACAACGCCCGACTAAAGCCCAAAGAACATTTGCGTGTGTTCCCCATTTCCAATTGGACCGAGCTCGATGTCTGGCAATACATCACACGTGAAAAACTGGCTGTGCCGGTCATTTATTTTGCACATCAGCGGCAAGTGGTGGAACGCAACGGCTTGTTATTGCCGATTACGCCTGTGACCGCAGCTCTAGCCCATGAAACGGTGGTGACACGCACGGTGCGTTTTCGTACCGTCGGCGACATGACGTGCACCTGTCCGGTGGCCTCAACTGCGGCGACGCTGGACGAAATTGTGTTGGAGACCGCCGCGGCAACACTCACCGAACGCGGTGCCACGCGTATGGACGACAAAACTGCAGAAGCGTCGATGGAACTGCGAAAGCAAGAAGGC
>JANOEV010000516.1:0-3526 GCA_031413695.1 Burkholderiales bacterium | reverse complement strand
GCAAGACTGTTCTCGCATCAATTACCGACCAACATTTCCGTGGCCGCACACGATTGCCGGCGTTTGGACACGAGGCCGGTGAACCACAACAATGGTGCGCATCGTTTGCGCTCGACAGCGACACGGCTGTTTATGGGTTTGGCGAAAAATTTGGTCCACTCAATAAACGTGGACAACTGGTGCGCGGCCGCACTGAAGACGCGCTGGGCGTTAATACCGAGTTGTCGTACAAAAACATTCCATTCTGCTGGAGCCCGGACGGCTGGGGATTGCTTGCGCACACACCGGGCGTGGTGCGGCACGGCGTGGGGTACCCGCAATGGTCACACCGCAGTTACGTGCTTGAGGTAGAGGACGAGGCGCTTGATCTATTCCTTTTCACGGGAACACCAGCCAACATGCTGGATCGTTATACGGCGCTGACAGGACGCGCGCCGATCCCTCCACTGTGGAGCTACGGCATGTGGCTGTCACGCGCCTATTACAAAGTGCCGCAAGAGGCAATCGACACCGCCGCCGAGGTGCGCCGCCGCGGCATTCCGTGTGATGTCATCACACTCGACGGCCGCGCGGCATGGGAGGTGCGCACGCGTTTTTCATTTGAATGGGACAAAAGTCGTTTTTATGGCCCCGACACCAATCCGAAAAAAATCCTTGGTGCGTTGCGTGCCTATGATTTGAAGTTGTGTGTCTGGGAGTACCCCTATGTGTCGGTGCACAACCCATTGTTCACCGAACTCGACAAAAAAGGCTGGCTGCTGAAAAAACAAGATGGCAGCGCCTATGTGTTTGATTGGGTCAAGGATCCGACCGATGATCCGTTTGGCAAGGTGCTGACGCCGCTGCCACCCTCCGGCGTGCTCGATTTCACCCAACCGGCCGCCGCACAGTTTTGGGCCGACAGCCACAATCAGTTGTTTGATGATGGCGTCGATGTGATCAAGACCGACTTTGGCGAGCAGGTTGAAGACGACATGGTGGCGCACAACGGCGACAGTGGAAGGCGTCTGCACAATGTCTATCCCTTGCTCTACAACCAATGTGTGTGGAATGCGACGCAGCGCTACAACAATGCAAACGGACGCGGGCCGGCCATGGTGTGGGGGCGCGACGGCTTTATCGGCAGTCAGCGCTTTCCGATGCAATGGGGTGGTGACCCACAAACCGATTGGGAGGGGATGGCGGCGAGTATTCGTGGCGGGCTCGGCTACGGCATGAGCGGCGTGCCGTACTACGCAACTGATGTCGGCGGATTTTATGGCGCACAACAGCCCGATACCGAGCTCTATTTACGCTGGACCGCCAATGGTATCTTCTGTTCGCACTTTCGTTATCACGGCATTGGTGAACGCGAGCCGTGGGCGTTTGGTGCCGAAGCCGAGGCGGTTGCAAAGAAGCTGCTGGCGTTTCGTTACCGTTTGATTCCTTACATGCTGGGCGCCTCGACGCAGGCGGCGGCAACGGGATTGCCGTTGATGCGGGCGATGCCGCTGGCGTTTCCAGATGATCGACTGGCGCGCTCATTTGAAGGTCAATACCTGTTTGGCGACGCGCTGCTGGTGGCACCCATCATTCAACCGGGTGGCCACGTCGAAGTCTATTTTCCGGCTGGTGAGGCATGGTTTGATCTGGATACAGGTGAACGGATTGCCGGCGGTCAAGTGCGCAAGGTGCATAAAACAATCGACCAATTGCCTGCATGGGGACGTGAGGGCCATGTGTTGTGTCTCGGCCGTGCGGTGATGCATACCGGTGAAATCGATCTGACTGCGCCGATTGAAGCCGCATGGGTATTCGGCAAAACCACTTCAGCACCCTGCGTCATGAACGACGCGGTAGCACTTTCGCAAGATGGCAAACTGGTCGGCATATCTGACGACCGCATCCGGCTGTTTACAAAGTGAAACCAACGTGACCTCGCCGCGTGCCATCTCTTTGGTTGTCGGCGATTGTCAGCTCGATTTGCAGCCGCACATCGGCGGCGCAATTTCGCGTTTGACATGGAAAGGGCTGGATGTCCTGCGTAAAACAGCAGATTCCGAAATCCAGACCGCTGCTGTGCGGCAGATGTGCTGCTATCCGTTGGTGCCGTATTCCAACCGCATCGGTAGCGGTGTATTGGTGGTGCGCGACAAAACCTATCAGCTACGGCCAAACTTCGCGAACGAGCCCCACGCCATCCATGGCGTCGGCTGGCAGCGGGCCTGGCAGGTCAAAAGTGAAGACAAACAACGCGCAGTTCTGACCTGCAAACACACTCCCGATGCCGACTGGCCGTTTGCCTTCGAGGCTGAACAAACAATTTCACTCACCAACAACGCTGTCACGTTAGCGATCCGCTCGACTAATCTGGATGCCCAGCCGATGCCGGTTGGTCTCGGCTTTCATCCATTTTTCCCGATCGACAAAACCACCACCCTGCAAACCGATTGGACCGGTGTGTGGGAGATGGGCGGGGACAAACTGCCTACCACACTCGTTCCCACACCCGCTGATGCGAATTTCGCAAAGGCGCGTGGTGTATTCGACTGGAAGGTGGATAACTGTTTTGTCGGCTGGTCGCGACGCGCAGTACTTGCCTGCGCGACGCATCGCACGATCGTGACCGCCAGCAGCGCGTGTAACAACATCGTTTGTTTCGCGCCCAACGACGGCCGCAACTTCATTGCGCTCGAACCCGTCTCCAACATCAACAACGCCTTTGCGCTCGCGGCGAAAGGTGTGGCGAACACCGGGACACGCTTGATTGGTCGCGGTGATAGTTTTGACATCAGCATGACGATTACGGTTGATCCCGCATGAGGCCGGTCTTAAAGGCTGAGTTGGTATTCGACGGCCGCGCGTTACTTGGTGAATGTCCGATATGGCACCCGCTGGAACAAGTGTTGTATTGGGTAAATATCAGCGGCAAGACCATCAACCGATTTGACCCAATACAGCGCACCAACCAGGCTTGGCCCACACCGACCGAACCGGGCTGTATTGCCTTGCGGAAGGCAGGGGGGCTTGTCACAGCGTGTCGTGACGGTTTTTATTCGTTTGATGCCAGTGTCGGCATCGGCAAAAAAATCGCTGATGCGCCATATGACACCACCAACATGCGCTTCAACGATGGCAAGTGTGATGCCTTGGGGCGCTTTTGGGCGGGTGCGATGTACGAGCCACGCACCGAGGCCATTGCCGCCATGTTTGTGCTGACGAAGGGCCATGTGCAAACAGCGTGGGGACCGGAGAATGGGCTGGGCGTAAAGGTCAGCAACGGCTTGGCATTTGATCCTGCCCGCGGCGTGGTCTACCAATCCGACACACCAAACCACATTACCTATCGTTTCCCGTTTGATGCGGCAAAGGGGACGGTTGGTGCGCGACAAACGTTTTTTGTGCGGGACAGCGACAAAACAAACGTCAACTACGCCGGCCGTCCCGATGGTGCTGCAATCGATCTTGATGGCAACTACTGGAGCGCTCAGTACGAAGGCGGCCGGGTCGCGTGTTACTCACCGGACGGCGCGCTGCGCCAGACAAT
>JANOEV010000515.1:0-12044 GCA_031413695.1 Burkholderiales bacterium | reverse complement strand
ACCAACACGTGACCGATCTTGACTTGCCGTGATTTGCGGCGGGGGATTTGGCTGACCATGTTAATTAACTTGTTTTTGCGAAAAATAAATGTCGGGCAGCGCCGAGGTACTCAGCAAACAATCCTTTGCCATGCACTACTTGACGTTGACACGGGCGACCGTGCTATTGGGGCGGGTGTGCGGCGTGAGGTCGAATTCGCGACCGTTATAGGCCATGCGTGTGACCGACGCATTGCCAACCACAACTGAAAATGGCCCGCGCCCGGAAATCTCATCGACTTCGCCGGCGTTATAACGCCGCGACAAAATGGAGCGGCCATTGCCGTCGAGCACTTCGACCCAAGATTGACCGGAAAAGGTAAATCCGATAAGACCGTTATCACCGGCACGGCGCACTGCTTTTGCCGCCTCTGCCGGTGCCGGTGCTGATACTGGTGCGGGCGCAGGTGCGGTAACCGGACGCGATGATTCTGCCGGTAATACCGGCGGCACAATCGACGGTGGCGGCAATCCCGCATTTCCTGCGTCGGCCCCGACCTTTTCCGGCGCGGTCGCCGCAACGCCGGCAGGCGGTTCAACATTGCCAACAGCAGGTTGCAACACCGGTAACGGCTGGCTGGTTTGCGTCTGGGCAACCGATTCAGCCTGGCGCGGGCGGCCACCATCGGCCAGATGTGG
Source organism: Burkholderiales bacterium (assembly GCA_031413695.1). GTDB lineage: Bacteria > Pseudomonadota > Gammaproteobacteria > Burkholderiales > Usitatibacteraceae > UKL13-2. The sequence goes on along the minus strand of JANOEV010000515.1, from coordinate 11,366 downwards.
CCTGACAAATTCCCACCAGTACCAGATCGCAGCGGCCAATAACACGATCACGCCGGCGACAATTGCCGCACGGGCTTTGGGCGTTGCAAACATATCGCCCCGGGATTGCATGTTCAATGGCGCCGCGGCCGTCGGTGCGACCACCCGCGTCGCCGCCACCGCCAGCCCATCACGATGGGTACGTTCGAGTGTGGCAAGCGCGTCATCAACGTCGATACCAACGACCTTGGCGTAGTTGCGGATAAAGCCGCGCAAAAAAATACCCTGCGGAAGTGCCGCGTAATCGGCGCGTTCAATCGCGTCAATCTGTTTGATGCCCATTCGCAGGCGGTTGGCAATATCACCCAGCGAAAACCCCGCGCTCTCACGCGCCGCGCGCAGCAATTCACCCACCGATGCCGGCTCGTGCGGGGTCGGCTCCGGGTTGGTCAGGATGAAGTTGTCTCCCATCGCGACGGCATCAACATGCCCGGCTTGGCGGATGTCGGGTGCGTCAGCTTTCGCGGTCGGGGTTGAATTGGCTTGCATTCTGGTTATCCATGATTAATTGTCGGCAAATCGCGTCAGGCAGGTGGCGGAATACGCCTAGCGGCCCGAGGCCTCTCGCGCTTGTTGCGAATCCGGGAAACGGCGGCGCAATTGGGAAATGTAACCCGCCTCGGCGTTACGGTCACCCATCGCCCGTGAAATTTTTGCACCAAGTAACAGGCCGTTTGCATCCGGCTCCCTGACCATATTGCTGAAACGTGCAAATTGGGCATCCGCCTCTTTATAGCGCATTTGCGAAAATGCGATATCGGCCAGCTCGTACAAGGCCGGCGCCAGTTGCGGATCACGCACCAGCGCGGCACGCAAATTTGTTTCCGCCATGGTGATATCACCGGCACGGCGCGAACACACGCCGGCGTTGTACAACGCGCGTTCCGGGGTCGTATAAAGCGGGTTGCGCAGCGCCTGATTGAAATACGGCAGCGAGCGCTTGGGGTCCTGCCGCTCACAGATAAACCAGCCGTAATTATTGAGCGTATCCGAATCAGCCGGAGCCAGTCGCAGCGCCTGTTCAAACGACGCCTGCGCCTTGACGTCATCGCGCAATTCCATGTGGATCAATGCCAGCATGCTGTGCGCCGGCGCATAACTTGATTGTGCGGCAACCGCTTGTTGCGCTGCCTCGAGTGCAGTCGCCAGACGGCCGTTACGAAACCATTCTGCCGAACGTTCGGTGTGAATTTGCGCGCGTTGTGTCGGCTCCATCTTGGTGGCCATATCGGCCGTTTTTGTCTCGGTGGTGGTGGTGGTTGAACAACCCGTGAGGGCCAAAACCAGCGCCGTCAAAGTCGCAACGACCAAACCAATCAGCGTTCTGTTCAAGTTGTTCTCCTGTAACCCGTTGACACTACCCTGCTGCATGGATGGCGATGGTTCGCGTGCCGGTGCGTTGTGACTTATCAACCACCTGTCCGGCCAGTTGTCCGCAGGCAGCGTCGATATCATCGCCGCGCGTTTTACGAATTGTCACAATCAAACCGGCGTCTTGCAATACCGCACGGAAGCGGTGGATGGCGTTGTTACTGGACCGTTTATATGGCGCATCTGGGAATGGATTCCATGGGATCAAATTAATTTTGCATTCAATATCACTGACCAGCGCGACCAATTCATGGGCATGCGCGACCGTATCGTTGACGCCGTCGAGCATGACGTATTCAAAAGTCACAAAATCACGCGGCGCCGCCGTCAAATAATCCTTGATGGTGGCAAATAATTCCGCGAGCGGATATTTCTGGTTGATCGGCACCAACACGTCACGCAAGGCATCATTCGGCGCATGCAACGAAACTGCCAACGCCACCGGGCAACGGTCTTTCAGTCGCCGCAAATTCGGCACCACGCCGGACGTTGACAACGTCACCCGCCGACGCGACAGGCCGTAGCCGTGGTCGTCAAGCATGATGTCCATGGCATTGGTCACCGGCTCAAAATTGGCCAGCGGCTCACCCATACCCATCATCACCACATTGCTGACGATGCGTTCGTTTTTTGGGTTGTAGCCCATCGCCTTGTTAGCCCACCAAAGCTGGCCGATGATTTCCGCCGCACTCAGGTTGCGGTTAAACCCCTGCTTGCCGGTCGAACAAAACGTGCAGTCAAGCGCGCAGCCAACCTGCGACGACACGCACAATGTGCCGCGGTCATCTTCGGGAATAAACACCACCTCGATGCCGTTGCCGGTCCCCACGTCAAGCAGCCACTTGCGGGTACCATCCTTCGATGCCTGCTCGGTCATCAGGCGCGGCGCTTCTATCACCGCAACGCCCGGTAACTTTTCACGCAACGACTTCGCCAGATCCGTCATGGCGTCGAATTGGTCGACGCCAGAATGATGTATCCAGCGAAACACCTGTTTGGCGCGGAACGGCTTTTCCCCCATCGCCGCAAAAAACGCCGTCATCTCGGGCAATGTCATGCCCATCAGATTTGGTTTGTTGCCGGCGGCGGGTTGGGGAACGGCCATGTCGAATCAATTCAGGTGTTGGCGCGAATGTTTATGTGCATGCTGGCAACAATATTGCCGGATTAGCGCGACATCACATTCATGCCGGGAAAGAAAAACCCGATTTCCTGTTTTGCGGTCTCGGGGCTGTCCGAACCGTGCACCGCGTTGGCGTCAATCGAATCGGCGAAGTCGGCGCGGATGGTTCCCGGCGCGGCTTTTTTCGGATCGGTCGCGCCCATCAGGTCGCGATTTTTTGCAATGGCGTTTTCACCCTCAAGCACTTGTACCATCACCGGTCCCGACACCATGAATGCCACCAGGTCTTTGAAAAACGGGCGTTCGCGGTGCACGCCATAAAATTCCTCGGCGGTCTGTTGCGACATATGCATCATATTCGCGGCAATTATTTTCAAACCGGCGCCTTCAAAGCGGGCGTAAATTTGGCCGATCACGTTCTTTGCAACCGCGTCAGGCTTGATGATGGAAATGGTGCGTTCGACTGCCATTTGAAACTCCGTAAGTGGTGTGAAAAATTCGGGATAACTTCGCTAAGCTGATGATTTTTTGGAATAAAAGTCATTTATAACTCAGTCGAAGATTATATCACGCAGCGCTTTCAGTCGTGACATCTTATGACGCAAGGTCGGGGCATTCGCGCCGTTCAGCATACATGCCGGCCGCGCAGAGAATGCTTGAACAAATTAACGAAAACCGAGTCGTCGCGGGCGGCATTTCGGCCCGGCATGACGATAATCGCGTTTACGCGACGACCAGCAATAGTTGATTTGCCTTGCGCCGGATGACGAAGTCATGCCCACCCGCCTGATGCGGTCGATCGGCCGGACTTTGTCGAAACAACTGGCGCGCCCATTCTTCAAGCTGCATATGGCTGGGGGGCGCAACACCCTGCCAGCGCAGCCAGTGGTAGAGCGCATTGGTCTGCCGCATCAGCCCCAGCGTATCGAGCGAACCGGCGTCAGCGTTGGCACCATCCCACCGCAAATCCAGCCGGGCAAGGTCCCCGAGCATGGCGGCACTTTCGGCGGCATGTCTTGCCGTACGTCCGAGCGACGCCGCGTAGTGCGGAAAACGCGTCGCAATCAGAGGCAACAGTTCATGCCGGATGAAATTTCGGGAGAACGTTGTGTCGGTGTTTGAATCGTCTTCAATCCATTGCAGTTGGTGGGCTGCCGCGTAGTCCTCAATGTCGGCGCGCGAGCGCGACAACAACGGCCGCCGTAAAAATGCACCGCTGTCGAGTCGGCGCATGTCGCCCATCGCCGCCAAACCTGCCAGACCGGTCCCGCGCAGCATTTGATGCAATACGGTTTCAGCCTGATCGTCGGCGTGTTGTCCGGCAAGAATAACTGCCGCCCCATGCTGCTGAAACGCCGCATAACGCGCGCGCCGCGCCGCAGCTTCAACGCCCTGTCCGTCGGTGTCGTGCTGGTTGATTTTTACATGTGTGACGGTCAAGTCAACGCAATAGCTGTCGCAGACCCCATGGCAAAATTCCACCCAGGCATCTGCGTGTTGACTCAGACCGTGGTGTACGTGAATTGCTTCCAGCACCCACGCAGGCACGCCGTTCGGCGGATTTTTTTGTTGCGCGGCGCGCCAATACCGGTGCGCGGCATCAAGCAATACCATCGAGTCGATACCGCCGGAAAGCGCCACAACCACCCGTCGTGGATGGCGCGCACCGACCAGCGTGCCGGCCGGCGGATCGTCGAGAAAGTCGGCGATGGCGGCCGCGACAGGGGCTGCGATAGCATTGTCAAGGATCGGGTCAATGGCATTCACGTTGGGCACAATCGACCGGTCGTCCGACCGCTCTGGATCGGTCAGACCAACTTCACTCGGATAATTCTTTGAACTTTCCAATCTGCAGCAGCTTGGCCTGCCGCTGTTGGACAAGTTTTTCAGGCGCCAGATCCTTCAGTTCCTTGAGCGATTCGGCAATCGCTTTTTTGACCGTGGCGGCAGTTGCCTTGTGGTCACGATGCGCCCCACCGAGCGGCTCGCTCAGCACCTTGTCAACCAACCCAAGCGCCTTTAGTTTTGGCGCGGTGATATTCAGCGCTTCGGCGGCGTCGGATGCCTTGGCCGAATCTTTCCACAAAATCGCCGCACAACCTTCCGGCGAGATTACCGAGTAAGTGCCGTATTGCAGCATGTATGTGATGTCGCCAACCGCAATGGCGAGCGCACCACCCGAACCACCCTCGCCGATGATGGTACAAATCACGGGCACGCGCAGCCCGGCTAACACATAAAGGTTGTGTCCGATTGCTTCCGACTGGCCGCGCTCCTCGGCACCGACACCGGGGTATGCACCGGGCGTGTCGATAAACGTCAACAACGGCACGCCGAATTTTTCGGCAAGTTTCATCAGCCGTAACGCCTTGCGATAACCCTCCGGGCGGGGCATGCCGAAGTTGCGATATTGGCGGTCCTTGGTATCGCGGCCCTTTTGGTGACCAATGACCATCACAGTCTGCCCGTTAAAACGCGCCAACCCGCCGACGATGGCCGGGTCATCCGAATAGGAACGGTCGCCGTGCAGTTCCTCAAAGTCAGTGGTCATCAGCGCAATGTAATCCAGCGTATAGGGCCGCTGTGGATGACGTGCCACCTGCGAAATTTGCCAGGCCGACAATTTCGCGTAGATGTCCTTGGTAAGGGATTGACTCTTTTTCGACAGCTTTTCAATTTCGGCGGAAATATCGACCGCCGAGTCATCCTGCACATACCGCAATTCTTCGATTTTGGTCTCCAGCTCGGCAACCGGCTGTTCAAAATCCAGAAACGTCAGTTTTTGTGGTGTTGTTGCGGTCATTGGAGCGTATTTTATGTGTCGATGCCAAAGGCCAAGGCTGAATCATACCAATTTGCGCCGATATAATCGGATTTCCCGATTTTCTGGTTTCGAGCACGTCGAACCGACCAACCGCCGGCTGAGGCCCGACGTTCGACATCCGCAAAACAAAATCATTGCTTCGTTTGGCTCGACCTGATTCATCCGCGCCAATCAGCTTGCATTTGCATCGATCCACAGTCCAAATACCACCGTTTGTTTTTCAACCAATCCGAAACCATGGGAAACCGTCTTTCAAAAATCACCACCCGCACCGGCGACAACGGCTCGACCGGGTTGGGCGACGGCTCGCGCGTCCAAAAATCACACCAACGGGTGCATGCGCTGGGCGATCTCGACGAATTGAATAGCAGTATCGGTGTGTTGTTGACCGCCGAAATGCACGACCGGTACCGCCAGCTGCTGACGCGCATCCAAAATGCATTGTTCGATTTGGGTGGCGAATTGTCGATCCCGAGCTACCGGGCGCTGACGGCGGCGCACGTTGTTTATCTGGATGAAATGATCATCGCACTGAATGGCACGCTGTTGCCATTAAAGGAATTTATTCTGCCCGGCGGTTGTTTGGCCGCCGCGCATTGTCACGTGGCTCGCACCATCGCCCGTCGCGCCGAACGCGGTGTTGTGCACTTGGCCGAAAATGACGAGGTATCGGCTTTCGCCATACAATATTTGAACCGATTGTCAGACCTGTTATTCGTTCTGGCCAGAGTGTTGAACCGCGACCAGGGTGTCAGCGACGTATGCTGGTCGCGCGAGCCGGCGGCCGACTGATCGTTCCGAATTGGTATCCCCATTGACTGCAAAAAATGCCTGATCCGACCACTAACGAATACCTGATTTCCCTGTTGTCGCGCACCAGCCTGGGTGACCGACCGGCGTTTAATGCCTTGTACGACGCCGCAAAATCGAAACTGTTTGCCGTTTCGCTTCGTATAGTCAGGGAGCGGCATATTGCCGAGGAAGTTCTACAGGACAGTTTTGTGAAAATATGGCATCACGCCGCCGATTACGCTGCCGCAAAATCCGCGCCCATGACGTGGATGACGGCCATTGTGCGAAATCGCAGTCTCGATATCGTGCGCAGGCCGCAGCATGAGGTCGCCGACCACGATGATTTTTTCGCCTTGAATATGCCGGACGAAGGTCCAACACCGCCTGTGCAACTTGCCAGCAAACGCGATCAGGCCCAAATCGTCCGCTGCATGAAGGGGCTTGATGATGAGCAGCACAAAGCGATTGCGCTGGCGTTTTTTGACGGACTCTCGCACAGCGAGGTTGCCATTCAGCTAAAGCGTCCGCTCGGGACCGTCAAAACCCACATCCGTCGCGGCTTGTTGAAGCTCAAGGATTGCCTCGACGGACATGTAAACGAAGGGGCGGGCGCATGAAACTCGACCACCCCGAATTGCAGTCGCGGCTTGCTGCTGAATATGTGCTTGGCACCATGCATGGCGGCGCGCGCCGGCGATTTGATGAATACCTGCGGCATCATCGCGGCCTGCAAGCTGCGGTTGCCCGATGGGAGGCGCATTTGACGCCGCTTGCCGAGCAGATTGCACCGATCAATCCGCCTTCGCGTGTTTGGCGGCGGATTGAGGCGCGCATCAACGGCAAGATACCAGGCAATAAGAGTCCTTTATCGACGGGCAACTTGGGGCAAAACGGTGCGAGATCGCCCGTCCTTGGGGGACTCTTCCAGAGTCTTTTTTTCTGGCGAGGGTTGGGCATGGGTGCCTCGACACTGGCCATGGGTCTGCTGGTCAGCATATTCGTTGGCAATGTGATGCCGACACACGATCCAATGATGACCGCAGTACTCGAAGATCAGGGCGTCGCCCGCATGGTGGTTGAACAACCAAAATCAGGCATGTTGATGGTAAAAATGGTCAAGCCATGGAAAACCGCACCATCCAACAGTCTGCAACTTTGGGTCATGCCCAAAGACGGTCCGCCCCGCTCTATCGGCATCATCAATCAGGACGGCTCGACCAAGATCAATATGCAGGATTTGGACGGCATGCTCAACGACGGCCTTGCTTTTGCGCTGTCAAAAGAACCGATGGGCGGATCGCCGACCGGGCTGCCGACCGGCATGATCTTGTGCAAAGGCGTGATTGCAAAAATGCCGCCAAAGCAGGCACCGAAGCAACAAATCTGACTGCCGGATCGCGGGAATTGACGATATGACGCAAGCCGTATTGCTGGTTGATCAGCTAAAACGCGAATTAAAATCTCGCGGTGTTACCTACGCCCAGCTCGCCAAGTTAATCGGTATGTCAGAGGCAAGTGTCAAACGCATGTTCTCCCAGCGCAATATGACGCTCGACCGGGTTGATGAAATTTTGGCCGCCACCGGCATTGAGTTCGCTGAATTGACACACCATTTTGACCGCGAGCAAAAACGTCTGACACAACTGACGCAAAAGCAGGAAGAACAGGTCGTTGGTGACCCCAAACTTTTTCTGGTGGCGGTGTGCGCGTTGAACCTGATGACCTACGACGAAATCCTGTCGATGTATACCTTCAGTGAGGCCGAGTTGGTCGCGGCGCTGGTGAGACTCGACAAGCTCGGCTTCATTGATCTGCTGCCAAACAACCGCTTCAAGCTCAAAGTTGCGCGCACCTTCTCGTGGATTCCCAATGGGCCGATCATGCTCGCGTTCAAAGACAATGCCGCTGATTTTTTTGAAAGCGAATTCGCCAAACCCGGTGAGGTGTTGTTCCTGCTGAACGCCCGCCTGTCCCCCGCTTCGCGGATCGCGCTGGTTGATCGCCTGAAACGAGCCGCACGTGAATTTTCCGAACAGCATTACGATGACGCCAATCTGACCGCCGCACAACGCGAGCCGGTCAGCCTGCTGATTGCCACCCGCTCGTGGCATTTGAAGGCGATGGCACCATACCTGCGCAAGAAGTGAACGGTGCGTTACCACGTTGTGAAATCATGCCAAGACACATCAAAGGAAACCTGATGAATCGCGCTTTTGCCAACAACGTCACACCGCATTTTGGATCGTGTTTGCTGGCGGCTTTGCTGACGGTGTTGTCAGGGTGCGCAATCCAGTCGCCGTTTTCACAGGACGGCTTGCCGCAAACAATCATGGTACCGCCGGGCAACACGGTCTCAATGGAGGTCGTTGCTGTCGGAAAAATCACCTATCAGTGCCGAGCGGGCAACAATCGTTTTGAATGGGTATTGACCGGACCACAGGCCACACTGAAAAGTCGTGACGGCAAACCGGCTGGACGTTATGTCGGACCACCGGCAACCTGGGAATCCGCCGACGGATCAATCGTGACAGGGCTGCAGGCGGCGATTGCCCCGGCTACAGCAGGAAATATTCCCCTGCAATTGGTCAAAGCCAATCCGGCCACCGGCAGGGGTAGCATGCAAGGTATCACCTATATACAACGGGTTGCCACCCGAGGCGGCGTTGCGCCAGCGACCGGCTGCGACATGACATCCGTTGACAAGAAAACCGACGCGCCGTACCAGGCGGACTATATTTTCTACAAGAGCAACTAGATCAATTCTTGTTGATTTGCGGGCGACGAATCCTGTCGAGCGCCGCACATGTTTCGGCAACCGCATCGATCAAACGCGGCCCCGGCCGCAACAACGCATCTGCATCGAGGGCAACAACATTGCCGGCGGCCACGGCAACAAGTCCCTGGTACAGCGTGTTGTCGCGCGCGGCAGGTGGCGTGCCGGCGGATTTGCCGACAGTGTAAAAAATAATCTGCGGATTTTTTTCCAGCAGGGCTTCACGCGATGGCTCAAACACCATTTGGGTGACACCGGCAAACACATTGTCGCCGCCACATATACGCAGCACCTCGGAAATAAAATGGTTGCCATTGATGGTCATGAGTGGCACACGGCTGATTTCAAAAAAGACCGGAACCCTCGCCGCCGCGTGGTACCGGCTTTTTAGCGCTGCCAGGCGTGACGAAAAAAGTCCGGCGGCAACGTCGGCGGCCGGCAACGATCCCGCGAGTTGGCCGATGCGGCGTAACGCCAGTGGCACATCCTCGAGCGACACCACACCAATCGCCTCAACCACGATGCCGAGCTTCTGCAATCGTGCGATATCAGTTTCACGCGTGCCGCCGCGCCACACCAGCACCAAATCCGGCTTCGATACCAACAACGCCTCGATGTTGATGCCACTAAAGTCGGCAACCTGCGGCAACTGTCTTGCCGCGGCGGGGAAGTCGCTAAAGGCCGATACCGCAACCAGCCGGCTCCCGGCACCGGCGGCAAAAACCAGTTCCGTGAGCGACGGCGCGGTGGTTGCGATACGCACCGCCGTTTTGCTTGGCGGAACATCGTTGGCGATCAGGTTCGTTGACAGCACGCACAACATCATCAATGCCGTGCGCGTCATCAGACAGCGCCTGTGCGTCACACCAATTGTCATGCCGCACGCTTGGCGATTTTTTCCTGCTCGATTTGCGGGATTTGCTGTTTGATGCGCGCCGCCAGCGCGAGGCGTTGCAGATATGCTTCACGCGCAATCGCCACGTCTGCCAGAAAATACGGCAGTTCTTGCAGCGAAATGGCTTGCGCCGCGTCGACCAATGATTTTTTTGGCTCCGGATGCATATCCACCAGCAACATGTTGGCACCCGCAATCACGCCCTGAGCCGCCACATGGAAAATATCGAGGATGCCCTCGGGAGAGGCGCCGCGTGCACCGACCGAGTGCGACGGATCGACACACACCGGCATGCGGGTCAGCCGATGCACCACCGGCACGTGGCCAAAATCGACCAGATTGCGGTGTGGATCGCCTAGATTGGTTTTCATACCCCGCAGACCAAACATGATTTTGCTGTTGCCTTCAGAGGCACAATATTCCGCCGCCATCAGCGACTCATCCAGCGTGATGCCGAAGCCGCGCTTGAGTAATATCGGATGATCGTGCTGCCGCCCGACCGCCTTCAACAACTCGAAATTTTGCGTGTTGCGTGTGCCGATTTGCAGCATGACACCGGTGGGTTGACCGGTTTGATGCAAGGCTTCGTTGATTTCGTCAACGTGCGTTTCGCGCGTGACCTCCATCGACACCACCCTGATGCCGTATTTGCCCGCCAATTCAAACACCCATGGCAGGCAGTCACGCCCCATGCCCTGAAACGAATACGGGCTGGAGCGCGGCTTGTATGCCCCCATGCGTGCACAAACCTGGCCGTGATCACGCAGGCAGCGAAAGGTCGCGTCGACATATTCGCGCGTATCGACCGCGTTCAGCCCGGCAAACGTATGCAGAGTGTGCTGGTTAAACGTCACGCCGTTATAGGTGAAACCAACGTCGTGTTCATCCGCCTGATGGCGGCCGAGAATGCGCAGTTCAATGGCCATGTGCTGGGTATCCCAAGTTATTCAGCGTTAACCAGACGCCGTTCACGAACCGCCTGTGCGAGTTGTTTGAGTAATTTCTCCGTGTCGTCCCAGCCGATACATGCATCCGTGACGGAAACGCCATACTTCAACGGCTTGCCTGTTTCAATATCCTGACGACCGGGATTCAAATGGCTTTCGACCATGACGCCGACCACCCGATTGTCGCCGCCGGCAATCTGTGCCGCGACATCGGTTGAAACGTCCATCTGCTTTTGATATTGCTTGGACGAATTGGCGTGCGAAAAATCAATCATCACCCGTTGTGCCAGCCCCGCCTTGCCGAGCTCCTGACACGCCGCGTCGACACTCACTGCGTCGTAGTTTGGTGTTTTGCCGCCGCGCAAAATGATGTGGCAGTCTTCATTGCCGGCGCTCGACACAATTGCCGAATGTCCGCCCTTGGTGACGGACAAAAAGTGGTGCGGCGCCGATGCCGCCTTGATCGCGTCAACCGCGATACGAATGTTGCCGTCGGTGCCGTTTTTGAAACCAACCGGGCACGACAGGCCCGATGCCAATTGCCGGTGTGATTGGGACTCAGTGGTGCGCGCACCGATGGCACCCCAGGCGATCAGGTCGCC
>JANOEV010000514.1:0-1583 GCA_031413695.1 Burkholderiales bacterium | reverse complement strand
GGGCCTCACCGACGCCGTGCTTCGTCTCTACTGGACGCCGGGCTCGCCGGGTGGTGAGCATCGCGCCCTGGCGCTCGTCAGCACGATTCCCGAGTGGATCGAGGAAGCCCGAGGCAGGGGCCAGCGGCTGGTCTCGCTCGTGCACCAGCGCCGCTCGGCGTCGTGGCTCCTGCCGGCGACGAAGTCGACGTGCTACGCCGTGAGCATGGCCGCCGAGGCCGAAGCAAAGAAGCGAGGTGCCGACGACGCCGTGTTTGTCGATGCGGACGGGATCGTCCTCGAAGGCCCGGTGACGAACATCTGGTGGCGCGAGGGCGAGACGCTGCTGACGCCGTCGCTCGACGTCGGCATTCTGGCGGGCGAGACGCGTGCGGCGCTGCTCGAGCTCACGGCAGCCGAGGGTCGCCGCGTCGACCAGGGCGTGTATCCCCTCGAGCGGCTCCTCGAGGCCGACGAGGTCTTCACCTCCTCTTCGGTCCGGGAGCTGATGCCCGTCGTCGAGATCGATGGGAGGCCGTTCGAGATCGGCCCGGTCGCGGCGGCGTTGCAGGAATCGCTCCGCCGGGCTGCCCTGGGCTAGCGGCGGCGTTCGGCTCGCGGACTACGTGATCGTGGTCTGGCAAGCCGGAGAGTCGTCGGGCTGTGTCTTTGCGTCCCCGGCGAACCGAGCGAACATCTTCCACGTGCCGGCCGTTTGCATCACGAGTCCGGTCGTGTATGCACCGGAGCCGTTGGTCGTGAGCATGAGAACCGCCTCGGGCCCGCCCGGAGGCGTGACGTGGAGCTCGATCGCCGCTCCGCTGAGCGGTGGGGTCAGCGTACCCCCGGTGGCGTAGACGCCCGGCTTGCCGTTCGCGGGACACGCGAGCGTCAGCGTCGCAACCTGGAGACCCGGCTGCGGCGGTCCGGGCGGCGGCTGAATCGGGATCGTCCACGGCGGTGTCGGTGGCTCCGGGTTCGGGAATTGCCTCGCGGGCACCTTCCGGAGGCGATCGACGATCGCCTGGTCGAGGATCAATCCGGTCGCACCCTTCGCGCCACGTTGTGCCTTACGGAACGCGGCCATCCGCGATGCGAGCTGCGTGCGGAGCCGCTTCGTCTTCGCGCTCTTGTCCTTGGCAAAGATCGACCTGCCCGCCTTCAACGCATCCCGGATGCCGTCGGCGGAGATCTTCGCTGCCTGGATGCGGGTAGCGCGCTCCTTTCCCCTCTGCAGCGCGAGAAGCTTTGCGTACGGGAGCTTCGCCATCGCCGCTTGCTCCTTCGCCGTGTCACCGTCGTCGACCGAGTTCCTGACGAGCTCGGCAAGGGCGATCTCCGATCGTAGGACGGCGGGAAGCAGAGCCCTCTTGAGGGCCGCGTCGCACGGCGTGCGAGGGCACTTCAGCGGCTTCGCAGCCCCGCGCTCGGCGGCGCGAAGGTCGGCGCGGAGCTCACCGAGTTGGCCATTGACATCTCGGACCTGGGCGCGCGCGAGATCTGCCCGCTGGGCCGGCGTGACCGTCAGGGTCGTCGCCGCAACCGCCGGAAGCGGCGCCAGGAGGAACGGTATGACGGGGCACGAGACGAAGGCCTTGAACTGC
>JANOEV010000513.1:0-4005 GCA_031413695.1 Burkholderiales bacterium | reverse complement strand
ATACGTGCCGTGGAACTTGAGCAACTGCTGATCAACCTCGGACATCGCACCCGTGGACATATCCGCAAGCCCCTCGGCATTTGTTCCGCGCAGGTAATTGCTGCGGACCGACGAGTGCACCTGTGTCCATTCCTTGCCCTGATCGGTCGATTTCAGGATCACCGAATCATGGCCCACCGCCCACACCGTATTGGCATCAGAAAAAAAGACCCCGTTGAGCAGCGGTAAATTTGCCGGCAATTTGGCGCGCGCCCAGGATTCACCGTTGTTGTCGGAAAAAATAACGTAGCCGCGATCACCAACGGCAACGAGTCGATTTCCGGAACGCGCAACATCGGTCAACAACAGTCGTGAGGTTGATTGTTTGGATAACGGCCCGGCTGACGGCAGCACCGCCGGATTGATTTGCGCCCACGAGGCGGCTGACATCGCACTGACGGCGGCGGCAAACACCACGGCGACGGTACTGGCTGAAAGAGAAAATCGATTCAACACGGGAAGTTTCTTCATGGTGGGCTTTTATGTTTTATGCGGATTTGATGCAGCTGACGAAAGTCGCCCCGGTGCATGGATACCCGGACAACACTACGCTCAAAACGACACGGGGACAACACCAATGGTTGTCCCCGTGATTGTTGCATTCGTGCAAGCGCTACTTTTAGCGTAACTAGCGGGTGCCTTGTCCGCGCAGGCTTTGCGGTGTGTAGTCAGATGCAGTACGCTTGATTGGCTGATAAATCTTCGATTCTTCTGAGCGTAGCCCCATCGCGATATAACGACGCGATTGCAGGTCGTGGTGTACCTCAATCGTACCGAACCACATTGGAATGTTGTACCAGTTCTCGCTATGTTGCTCGGCAAAACGCCACAATTGACCGCGACCGTCATACTTATCGACCAACAACACGTTCCAAGAATCTTCATCAATATAGAAGGTGCGACGTGCATAGATGTGCGAGGTTCCGGCCTTGAGCTTGGCTTCAACCACCCAAACACGATGCAGTTCATAGCGCGTGAGGTCTTGATTCAAATGACCCGCCTTCAACAAGTCCGCATATTTCAATTTTGGATCGGTCATGCGATAGGAGTTATAAGGCACATACATTTCTTTTTTGCCGACCAGCGTCCACTCATAACGATCAGTCGCACCGTTGTACATGCCGAAATCGTCGTTAGTACGCAGGCCGTCAGCCGCTGTGCCTGGATTGTCATAGGACACATTTGGTGCCAAGCGTACGCGTCGCTGCCCCGGGTTGTAGGTCCATGCGGAACGTGGCTCTTTGACTTGATCAACAGTGTCCTTCACCAACAAAATTTGTCCGGCAAGACGCGCAGGCGCTGTGACTTCTTGCAAGAAGTTGACAATGAGGTTGGGCTCGCGTTGCGCGGCTGTTTTGCCCAAGTTGCCGTAAGCAAAATCATACTCGTACTCAAATTTCACAAGCGCATAGTCACCCGAGGCGGTTACAGCTGCTTGCGCCCAATGCATCGCAAAGGTGTCACCCTTGTAGTGCAAACTGTGATTCCAAATTGCCTCTAGGCCATTCTTTGGGATCGGAAAAGGTGTGCCGCCAGTACAACCCGTCACACCATTGCCGCCCGTTGAAAGCTTAGCCTTGGCTGCACACTCACGTGTTTCTTTGTAATGCCCATCCGGATATGCCGATGTGCGACGCGTTACGTAAACGGGCAATTTATAATTAGGATACTGCTTCATCATTGCCATTTGGCCAGGAGTCAAATTGTCTTTGTACTTGTCCATGTTGGCGGCGTTGATCGTAAAGAGCGGTTTGTCGGATGGGAAAGGATCAGGATAATTGCCCGATGCCTTTAATGTAATTCCAGCCGGCACTTTGGATAGGCCGCCATCCCAAGCGGGAATGGTGCCTGCTGCATTGCCGGCTTTTTCCGCGCCCATCGGCGTCAGGTTGGTGCCCAGCTTTGCAAGATCAGCCGCAGACAGTTGCGCGTATCCGGCCGTTGAAATAGCCAGTGCGCCCAAGCCTGCCGACACATATGCTACGAGTCGTTTCGCGTTCATCATTACTCCTCCGAAAATTATAGGTGTTCAAACTCTTTTTGCTCCCGGAAACTTAAACCGCCCCGTGAAGCACCGCCGACATTTGTATAAACGTCGGCGGGACTAAATCAAATACGTGTGCCGACTAGAACGAATACGACACCACCAGCGAGACGAAATCACGATCTTTCACCGGGTTGGCCGACGAACAGAACGACGCGCCTTGCAATGCGATCTGCCCGACCAGCGTGCCTTGCGCCGCCGGAATTGCAACCGTATCCGTGCCGCAGAATGTCTTTCCGCCAAAGAAGTTCGTATACGACAAGTCAATGCTCAACTTGCGCTGGTAATCAATATTCGCGCCGAGCGAAACCGACTTGACGCCCTCGTTGAATACCTGTGAGGTACCCTTCACGTCGTGGTTAAAGGCGATACGCGGCGCAAAGTTGGAACCCATAAACGCATTGGCGTATTCAAGACGACCCACCAAGCGGTAGCCGTAGGACGACTCGGTGACAAAACCATCAGTCTGAACGGAGCCGGCACTGGTGGCGATCGCACCTTGCGAGGTTGCCGGCAAAAACACTGCCGGGCCGTTGTACTTGATGTCCTGACGTAGGCCGTGGAATTTGTTGTAGCCAAACTCACCAACCATTACCAGTTGCTCCGCGCCAAATATGGACGGGATCGATTTGGTACCGGTGACCTGAAACTGACTCATCTTGGCGCGATCCCAGCCACGCTGGAACGTACCATTTGGCACCAGACCGGCCGCCGACGCACCAAATGGCAATGTTGCGCTTACGGTGCCAGGGATGGTCAGAAAGCCGGTATTGAGGTTAGGTGCGCCCAGTGCCGCCAATAACAATTCCGGCGTGGAATATTGGATCGGTTGGTTTGGCCGGTATGAGTACTCGCCCTGCAATGCAACGCCCATCGGACCTTGGGTGTTAAAGCTGAAACCCATTAAACGAATGTTTTCCGGATATTCGGCGAAGTACGTTGCCGATCCGGTTTGACCGACTGCCGCACCCAAATTGATGCCGCTGGCCGTTACGCCTGTGAGCGCGGACGTTACCGTACCCTTTACGCCAGAGAAAAACGGGATGCGGCTGTGATAGTTTATGTAGTACAAGGCGAACTCGGTGTTGTTGAAATTTGACGCCAAATAACGCAACGCCAGTCCGTACTGACCATTATCCGATGGATTGACGTCGGCACCGCGTGGCGCCCAGACTTGCGCGGCTGGCGTGAATGGGCCGAACAATGCCTGCGTCAACGGCCCGAGGCCGGGCGTCGCAAGTGGAATCGGGTTATTCGGTGCGCGGCCAGTCAAATCACCCCGACGCGCAAAACCGACAAACACCCGGTCTGAATCATCCGAGGCAAAATCGTTGTTGCTCCAATATGAACCGCGCGGATCCAGCTTAGTCTTGTCGTGGTTGAACTGAACAAAGGCTTCCATGCTGGCGCTCTTGCTCAATTCAAACGAACCCCACAAGCTGGTGGTAGGCAGGAACGCTTCTTTCAGCTCGGAACCCGGTGTGCGCAGCTTGACCAGATCAACCGAGTTGATGACGTTGATACCGCCGGGGATAAATGTCGACTCGCCCCATGAGATCACCTGGTTACCGGCCCGAACACGAACATTTTTGCCGCCGATTTCAAAACTCTTGGTGATAAACGCATCCAGAATACGTGCATCCTGACCGATACGTTTTTTGGCGAGCGGGCCGAGTTCGTCCTTGTTGCGATTTTCGAAGTCAACAAAATAGGTGCCGCGAATCAGCATGCCCCAGTCTTGCCACTTGGCAGAAAGCTCATGGGTACCTTTAAGCACATTGGCAAACGCATCGTTTTTCTTGTAGTTGCGGGTGCCGTCGTCTTCGTTAACCGAACGTGATGTACCGCCGTTGGCGAGGCCAATCAGGCTTTTGTCAGGGTCGCTGGTGCGGATCGAGAGGCCGTATGACAATGTGCTGTCA
>JANOEV010000512.1:0-1853 GCA_031413695.1 Burkholderiales bacterium | reverse complement strand
GGAAAAACCGGCGATTGTTACGACCGTTATTTGATACGGATCGAGGAAATGCGTCAGTCCACGCGCATCATGCGTCAGTGCATTGATTGGCTCCGAAAAAATCCCGGGCCGGTGCGTAGCAGTAATCATAAAGTAGCTTCGCCTTATCGTGGCGACATGAAGTCGGGGATGGAGGATTTAATTCATCATTTCAAACTTTTTACCGAAGGCTTCCACGTGCCGCCGGGTGAGGTGTATGCGGCGGTCGAACATCCAAAGGGTGAATTCGGCATTTATTTGATGTCGGATGGTGCCAACAAGCCATACCGTTTGAAAATCCGTGCGCCGGGTTACGCGCATCTGGCGTCGCTCGATGAGATGTCGCGCGGTCACATGATCGCCGACGTGGTGACGATCATTGGTACGCAGGACATTGTTTTTGGCGAGATTGACAGGTAACCGGTCATGAACATTATCGACAGCCGTGTGCGAAACATCGATGAGCTCAAACTCGAATCATTTGAGCAGGGTGCAAAATTTGCCGGTGCCGGTGCCCGGGTCGGCGCCCTGCTTGGGGCGAAGGATTTGGGTTATTCGTATGATGTTGTGCCGGTCGGCAAACGTTCGTGTCCATTCCACAGCCATCGCGCCGAAGAAGAAATGTTTTTCATCGTCAAGGGAACCGGAACACTACGGTATGGCAGCGAGTCACGCAAGATTCGGGCTGGCGACTTCATTTGTTGTCCCACCGGCGGGGCCGAGACGGCGCATCAAATTGTGAATGACTCGGATGCCGAGCTGGCGTATATCTCGGTAAGCACCATGATGCCGGCTGAAGTATGCGAATACCCCGACTCAAAAAAAATTGGCTCCTATGGTGTTGGTACGAAACGCTTGCGGCATCTCACCGACGTTTCCGCCAATGTTGATTACTGGAAAGGCGAATAGCCGTGTTGTCCGACTTGTGCAAACAAAAAATCGATCGTGAGCTTGCCAAATACCCCGCTGATCAACGCCAGTCGGCGGTGATGTCGGCGCTGGCGATTGTGCAGGATGAACGCGCCTGGTTATCTACCGAATCAATGGACGAGGTCGCGGCCTATATCGGTATGCCGCCCATCGCGGTCTATGAGGTTGCGACGTTCTACAACATGTATAACCTGAAGCCGATGGGGCAGTCAAAGATCACCGTTTGCACCAACCTGCCGTGTGCGCTGTCGGGTGGTGTTGCCGCGGCAGAGTATCTAAAGGCGAAGCTGGGCGTGGGCTGGAAAGAAATGACGCGTGACGGTAAGTTCACCCTGGTCGAAGGCGAGTGTATGGGTGCATGTGGCGATGCGCCGGTGTTGACCGTCAACAACAAACGCATGTGCGGTTCGATGTCGAATCAAAAGCTCGATGCGCTGGTCGAGGAGCTTTCCAAATGACCAAGCTGATCGACTACGGGCCGGACGCGGTCATCATGGCCGGCATCACCGGCGACAACTGGCGGCTGAAGGACTACGAAACGCGTGACGGCTATGTTGCGTTGAAAAAGATTTTTGCCGAAGGTATCAAATCCGAAGACGTGATTGCCGAAGTGAAAAAATCCGCATTGCGCGGGCGCGGCGGCGCGGGCTTTCCCACCGGTTTGAAATGGAGTTTCATGCCGCGCGCATTTCCGGGTGCCAAGTACCTGGTTTGTAATTCCGATGAGGGCGAGCCCGGCACGTTCAAGGATCGCGACATCATCCGCTTCAACCCGCATGCGTTGATCGAGGGCATGATTATTGCCGCGTACGCAATGGGCATCCCGGTCGGCTATAACTATATTCATGGTGAGATCTGGGCAGACTACGAGCGGTTCGAGGAGGCGTTACAGGAGGCGCGCGACG
>JANOEV010000511.1:0-2920 GCA_031413695.1 Burkholderiales bacterium | reverse complement strand
ACAGGAAAGCCCTGATGATCTTGGTGAATACCATGCGATGGCTGAGATCCATCTCCTCGTTCTGCATGATGCGTTTTTCCACCATGCGGCCCAGCCACAGAGCGATAAGCAAGGTGGCTCCTGCGCATAGGTCCCGGTCGACACCGCAACAAGAAACGGTACTACGTCGTAGGTAAACGGTCCAGTTGCATCCGGCACAAAGCCGATGGTGACTGTGCAACTCTGGCCGGCGTTAAGGGTTGCTCCCTCGCAGGTGCCGCCGCCAACCGGGAACACGATTGAATGGAACACATCAACGATCGCAAAATTCGGCGCGAAATCAAAAGGCAGCACGCCAGAATTTGTGATGGTGATGTTTTGCAATGGTGCGGCAACGCCGACCGGCTGGGTACTGCTAAAGGTGATCGGGTCTGGCGAAATGGTGCCCTGTGCTATCAATATATTGCTATACGTCAGATTGACGTCTGTTGCCGAGTAAGTCGCCGACATCGTACGACTGTCAGGCGGTACAACGCTGCCAAACGTACCAGTACGGCTGGCGAATGACATCGCGTTGAAGGTACGGCCGCCTGCCTGTTCCGAACCGCATGTGTTGTCAAGAAACACCCGAATTTCACCGCCGAGCGTAGCCGCGCCGGTGACGTCAATGTTGTCCCAGCTTTCAGAATTGCAGTAGGTCAGCCAGATCTTGCCACCGCCGTTCTGCGTGTAATTGCCGCCAATTTGGATCGTCTGGGGCTGCGTATAACCATCGTCTTCAGTAGTGGGAATGATCGTTGCGCCGTTATTTACGACGGTACCGAAATTCAGCGCAGAAAAACCACTGTTGTTCGTCACGTAACCATTGTCGAGGGTAAGCGTACCCGTGCCCCCAATCACACCGCTTAACATCAGCTCTGCTGAACTGCCAGTTTGGATAAATTGCGTGGCGCTCGCAAATGTGATGATCTCGGCGTAAGGTGTTTCAAAGTAGCCTTGGTTGTCAAACAAACCGCTCAGCGTAAAACTAGTTGTCGGAATGAAGGCCGCATCGGCAAGATTGGTAAATTTCGCGCCATTGGACATCGTCAGCGTCGAGCCTGTCATGTCAATATAGCCGCCGTTGTTGATCGCAGCAATTGCGCCGTCAATGACCGCATTCCGAAATAGTACGCGAGAGGCATATTCGGTATTCAACACAGCGTTGTTGAGCTGCAAATCGGCATCGTCAACGTAAGGCGCGACCGCGTATGGCGCGATGTTTACGGTGACGTTTGTAAATTCGTTTTTCTGCCCTAACGCTGCCGCCCATTCGGTACCGCCATCGACATTGATGGTCGAGGTCCCGGCTGATACACCGGCCAGCGCCGCGTTTTCGAGAACCAACACGTTTGCGTATCGGGGAACGGTGCCGACGAGAACAGTTTTGTTACGTATAACAACGATATCTGAACTCGTCGGAAGCCTTTCCTCGATGAGGCAGATGCCACCCCAGTTGGAGCCCGTGGCCCAAAACTCGTCGGTCGCGCCGGTAAACGGACAATACGACGCAATATCGGTGACAAACAACTGCGTCGGCGAATAATTTGTGACAATCGTGGCACCGCTGATGCCATTAACAATCACGCTGCCAAACGCACCACTACGTGCGGTGTAAGTAAAACCGGTCGGCGTCGCGATGCCTGTTAGAAGCGACGTGCCATAGCCAACATCCAGCGTGCCGGCAAGAGTTGCTGTACCAATGACGTCAAAATAATCGAACCCGTCGCTTGAATCCGTTCGCAGTTCGATCTTGCCGTTGGCCCCCTGGGTGTAATTGCCGTTCAACTCGATACGCCGATAGCCGTTTACGCCACCAGGGCTGATGACCGCGTTGTTATTCAACAACACGGGCACATTGATGGTGAGGCCACCTTCGATGCGACGCATGGCTTGGGCGTCATTTGGAAAACTGAGTGTTCCACTGCCCGCCGTTAACACGCCGCCGTTGCCGGTCAAGATGGCGGCGGGCAAAAATGAAAGTTGATTGACGCTTGAGCCTGCGAACGTGGCGGCGTTGGTGATCAGATCAAATTTGCCGTCGATGACCAATGTCGCGGCTGGGTCGATGGTGAATGTGGCGCCTTGTTCAAGCGATATACGAGCCGAAACCGATGCGGCTGCGGCCAATGTGATTGCGCCATTGATATAAAGCACGGCGGTGGCGTCCATCGTGCGCAATTGTGCGTTTGCACCACCAACAAGATTAATGATATTCGACGGTCCGCTGCCCAACTGTGCACCTTGGCCATACAAGTTCAAGGTTGCGCCATCCAACGTGATCGGCCCGTTTGCGGCTGGAACAGGATTGGCGCCCGTAGCCCGCAAGTCAACGGTCAGGTTCTGGAACGTATTGGCAACCGACCCCCACGCAATGCCGCCAGCAATATTGTTTGCAGAAACAACATCCAACCGACTCGTGCCGTCCATGTTGCCGATCAGTGTCGCACCACCTAAGTACAAGTCGCCAACTGTGGTCACGCCAGACGGCAACACCACCGTTTTGTTTGAAATTTCTGCCCGTACGCCTGCGCCCGGAACTGTGCCCGCACAGTCGCCGCCCCAATTAGGACCAAAGCTCCAATTGCCACCACTGGTGCCGGTGAATGGGCAAACGCCAGCTTGTGCGACGACCGGCATCGCAATCGTGCTAATTGCAAAAAAGAATCGCGCCAGCACCACGCAATTTGAGTGGAAAAATGACAGCGGTTGGCTATGCATGAATGATTTCCTCACCATTTTTGTGGCAACCATTTCGACATGGCCCCGGCAATGAACAATGGCACGCCAGATTATGCGACTTCATGTTCCCCGTCCGGAAGTGTCAAACCGCACATTCACGGCGTAGCACCGCGATCAGGGGATGTGCCCGGGCAACATGAAGCAGTTCATGTTGCGAAAC
>JANOEV010000510.1:0-1843 GCA_031413695.1 Burkholderiales bacterium | reverse complement strand
CGTCATGCCGACCACCGGCGGCTTGCCGACACGTCTCACCCACGAGGGTGACAATGCGCGTGTCCAAGGTTTTACCCCGGACGGGAAGGTGCTCTACACAACGGCGCGATGGTCGAATAAGCCGGAATTGCGTATGTATGCAGTTGACGTCACCACCCGCGCAGTCACACCGCTGCCATTGGCGCAGGCGGCGGAGGGCTGTTATGCCAAATCGGATTTTATTTTTGCGCGTTTGCCGGCGGGCTCCGACAACGTGAAGAACTATCGCGGCGGGTTGGTGCAAAACCTGTGGCGCTTCGACGGTAAAAATGAGGCGGCCCCACTGACAGCCGACTACGCGGGAGCCAGCCGACAGCCGATGTGCGGCCGCGACCGTATTTACTTTTTGTCCGACCGCGACGAAACCATGAATGTGTGGTCGATGGCAGCCGCCGGTGGGGACCTCAAACAACACACCAAACACCGCGACTTTGATATTCGCGGCGCGAGTATTTCCGCAGACGGCAAACGGATTGTTTACCACCGCGGTGCCGATCTCTCCGTTTTGGATACGGCGACGGGCAAGGATTCTGTCCTGTCGATCACATTGCAATCTGACTTTGAACACACCCGTATCCGCTGGGTAAAGACCCCCTGGGATTTTGTGACGGCCGTTGAGCCATCGCCGAATGGTGATCGCGTCGCCATCACCGCCCGCGGTGAAATTTTTGTCCTGCCGGTAGGCAATGGCCGCCGCGTTGAACTATTACGTAACGCCAATATTCGTGCCCGTGACGGCGTGTTTTCACATGACGGTAAGTCGGTTTATGCGTTTTCCGACAAGTCTGGCGAATTTGAGCTGACGCGGTATCCGGCGAATGGTGTTGGTGCGGCAGCCGCAATGACTAAGGATGCAAAAGTCCTGCGCCGCAATATTTATTCATCGCCTGATGGCAAATGGGTGGTGCATGACGACAAAACCCGTAACTTGTTTTTGACCGAAACAGCCACCAATACCACGCGTCAAATTGATCGCAATCAGTTTGGTGAATACAACACCATCACCTGGTCGCCAGACAGCCGACACATCACTTTCAGCAAGCCTGCTGCGAACCAGTTCGAACAGCTGTATGCGCTTGAAATCGCAACGACCAAACTGACAACGCTCAGTTCAGAGCGTTATGACGCGCGCGATGCCGCTTTCTCGCCCGACGGCAAATGGTTGTTTTTTCTGGCCAACCGCAATTTACAAAGTGTGGTGACGAGCCCGTGGGGCCAGCGCGGACCGGAGCCATTCTTCGACAAACAAACCCGCATCTACGCCTATGCACTTGATCCAACCGCACGCTGGCCGTTCCTGCCGCGCGATGAATTGCATCCACCTCCGAAGGTGGATGCCAAACCAGAAGCCAAGCCCGATGCGAAACCGGCCGCAGATGCGGCAAAAGCCGACGCACCGAAGGCTAACGGCAAGGCGGACAACAAGGCTGAGACCAAACCGGAAGTGAAAGTATTGCCCATCGCGTGGGATGGTGTTCGCGAGCGGCTCTACGAAGTCCCGGTCGCGGCCGGCAACTATCGTGAGTTGAGTACCGACGGCAAACGCTTATTTTTCTTGAGTCTCGATACGGGGGATCGCAAGATCGCACTCCGCTCAGTGGCTATCGAAGCGCCGAATCCGACGCCACCCACCATCGATGCGTTTATCGAGGATGTTCGCAGCTATCGTATGACGCAGGATCGCAAGAAGTTGATGGTTCGCAAGGCGAACGATTTGTTTGTGTTTGATGTTGGCAAGGCCGCCCCGCCGCCACCCGAACAGGTTAAGTTTCTAGTCAGCACGCGCGATTGGATGATTCAACTC
>JANOEV010000509.1:0-2973 GCA_031413695.1 Burkholderiales bacterium | reverse complement strand
GGCTGCGGGGTTGGGCAGGGCTACTATTTCAGCGTGCCGCTGTCTGCTGAAGACGTCACGCCGTTGTTGAGGCGGTCGTCGATTTTTGAATCCGTGCCGGCAATCGCCACCATCATTTAGCCGCAGCGCCGGCTCACGCCAGAAATAAAAAGATCGCCGGAAGCTTGTTCATCTCTGCTGCGCTATTGCGCCATTTTGCAATCGGCCGGGTGGCGATGTTCTCTTGCGCGCCGGTCAGATCGGTTGCAATACACAGGGTTGTTGAAGGCGACAATGTCGCGAGCAGATCCTGCATCATCGCCGTATTGCGATACGGCGTCTCGATGAATATCTGCGTCATGTGTTTTTGCCGTGATTCACGTTCGAGGGTCTGGATTGCCTGACCGCGTTCACGTTTGTCCTGCGGCAAATAACCGTGGAATGCAAACGACTGACCATTCAGTCCCGATGCCATTAGCGCCAGCAAGATCGAAGACGGGCCGACCAGCGGCCTGACGACAATGCCGGCACGGTGTGCGGCGGCGACAATCATGGCGCCCGGATCGGCGACCGCCGGCGCCCCCGCTTCCGAGACCAATCCAACGTCGTGTCCGGCAAGCAGCGGCGCAAGCAAACGGTCGTCATCAACTGTCTTGGAATGTTTATCCAGTTCGACGATCGAAATTTCCGTGAGTGGGCGGGTGACACCGATTGCCTTCAGAAACGCGCGCGCTGTTTTGGCATTTTCCGCAATAAAGTGGTCGAGGCGGCAGGCGAGTGCGGCTACATCCGGTGGCAAGAGCGCGGATGCGGAAAACGGCTCGCTCAAGTTGGTGGGGACCAGAAAAAGTGTTCCCGATTTTCTTGCCGGCGTCGGCTGCGCGCTCGTCGGTTCAGACTTGGTCATGACAAAACCTCAATGCCCTCGTTTTGCAGCATCGTCGTTAATGCAATCAACGGCAGCCCGATTAACGCGGTCGGATCGTCGCTGGCCATGCCGGCAATCAACGCGGCGCCCAGGCCTTCCGATTTTGCGCTGCCTGCGCAGTCAAGAGCGTCTTCATGGTCGAGATAAAAGTTGATCTGCGAATCCGTGTAGTGTCGCATCGTGACGTTTGTGGCGACCAATTGTGACTGCACGCGCGCCGAAGCAATATCAACCAGTGCCACCGCCGTGTGAAAGATTACGCTTTGTCCGCGCATCGATTGCAATTGCAAGAAGGCGCGTTCGCGGGTACCGGGCTTGCCAAGGGGCATGCCGTCAAGGTCGGCAACCTGATCTGAGCCAATCACCACGCCACTCGTCCACCCCATGGCGTCGGTTGCAATGGTGGCGCCGGCACGCGCTTTGGCGATGGCAAGCCGCGTTGCCGTCGCCGGGCACGTCTCACCCGGCAGCGCAGCTTCGTCACTGGCAGGGGCGGCGGTCTCAAATGGCAGTTTTAGTCGCCGGAGCAGCTCGGCGCGGTAGCGTGAAGTGGAGGCGAGTAACAAGGGCTTTTGCACTGCCATTATCTTGCCTTCGAAATTTTATTGTTCAAAATCAGTGAGTTGTTGATTTTTGGGACATAAAATCATATCATGTGTGGATGTCTCGAGACCAACAGAATCTGCAAAAGAACAGCGCGCCAATCGTTCCGATCGACCGCTTGATGCGCACCAAAACGCCGGTTGACGGCACCTTTACCCCTGCACAGTTGCCCGACCTGCAGGACTATTTGGTGTCGGATGCAGGGGAAATTTGTTATCAATTCACCGGAAATGTCCTGACAGATCAATCAGGTACAAAAAAACGGCAGGTAAAGTGTATAATTTCGGGTTGGTTTGAGATCGCTGATGCGGTGACGTTACAGCCAACGCGGTTTGTGCTGGATATCAACAGTAATCTGGTGCTGGTGTCGACGGAACAAGAGTTGCCGGCATTGGACGCAGAATCAGACGACGAAGACTATGTAGTTTGCAGTAACGAGTTCAACGTGCTTGATCGCGTGCAAGAGGAAATCTTGCTGGCAATTCCGGGCACCACACCTCGGCAATCGGCGCCTTCGGTCAATGATCGGACGATGTCCGGATTGTCCAAGCGGTTGACCGGTACGTCGTCCGCAGTGGCAACGGCTGGTGCGGCCGGTGAAAAACAAGAATCGCCATTTGCAAAGCTGGCGGTCTTGAAGAAATCAGGTTGATTGCAGGCAGGTTGATGCAGTCGGCAACATGAAAAGCAGTCAATTGAAATCAGGAGAAATACCATGGCAGTCCAACAGAACAAGAAGTCCCCATCAAAGCGTGGCATGCATCGTGCACACGACTTTTTGGTAAGCCCGCCGACGGCGATCGAGCCAACCACCGGTGAGACCCATTTGCGCCACCATATTTCACCGTCCGGTTTTTACCGCGGGAAAAAAGTCGTCAAGACCAAAGCTGACGAATAAATCGTCCGACGGCGATTGCGTCACAATTATTAGGCACACTGCCGGGTATCCTGCGTAAAACGCCGGGTATCCACTCTAATGCAGACAACTATTGCCATTGATGCGATGGGCGGCGATTTCGGCCCATCCGTCACCATTCCCGCAGCCCTGACTTTTCTCGGTCAATCGCCTGATTGCCGTGTGCTGTTGGTCGGCCGCAAGGCCGAGATTGAAACACAACTCAAAAAATCCAAAGCCGGCGATATCGTTGCAGCGGGTTCTTCGCGACTGCAAATTATCGATGCAGCCGAGGTGGTTGGCATGGACGAGGATATCCGCTCGGCAATTCGCAACAAGAAAAATTCATCAATGCGGATCGCCATTGATCTGGTGAAATCCGGTGAGGCACCCGCCTGTGTGTCTGCAGGTAATACCGGTGCATTGATGGGAACCGCAAAATTTGTCCTGAAGACCCTTCCTGGTATCGACCGACCCGCCATTTGTGCGGCGCTGCCTTCGCGCAAGGGGGTGGTTTACGTGCTCGATTTGGGGGCCAATGCGGAATCCAGCGCCGAACATTTGCTGC
>JANOEV010000508.1:0-5273 GCA_031413695.1 Burkholderiales bacterium | reverse complement strand
GAGATCGTCACCACCAATGATCCGGGTAACAGGATCACCGTGTTTGATAATTTGCCACGCGTTGAAAACGGCAAATGGATGTCGATTGGTCGTCTTGACATCAACACGTCCGGACTGCTGATTTTTACAACCAGCGGCGAGCTCGCAAACCGGTTGATGCATCCGCGTTATGAAGTTGAACGCGAATATGCCGTGCGCGTGCTGGGCGAATTGACCGAAGAACAAACGGCACGTCTGCTTGCCGGGGTTTCGATTGCAGCCGAACCCGATGACGATGAGGATGATGCACCAGACGCGTTGCCGGCAAAGTTTGATTCGATCGACAAGCGCGGGGGCGAGGGTGTAAACCAGTGGTACCACGTTGTGTTGCGCGAAGGGCGCAACCGTGAGGTGCGAAAGATGTTTGAGGCCGTCGGCCTGACGGTTTCACGCCTGATTCGCGTCCGATTTGGCAAGATCGGCCTGCCACCCCGCCTGACGCGTGGTC
Organism: Burkholderiales bacterium; assembly: GCA_031413695.1. Taxonomy (GTDB): domain Bacteria; phylum Pseudomonadota; class Gammaproteobacteria; order Burkholderiales; family Usitatibacteraceae; genus UKL13-2. The sequence goes on along the minus strand of JANOEV010000508.1, from coordinate 4,786 downwards.
GTATGGTTGAGCTCGATGCGTCCCAGGTGCGCGCGGTGCTGAAGTGGGTTGGGATGGAAGTCGAGGGGCAAATCGGTGCCTTGCCAACCAACACCCAGCCGAATCGCGGACAACGCAAAAATAATGACCAACAGAGTGGCGGGGCCGCCGGCCCGCGCGATCCAAACGAACCAAGAGGTCGTGGGCGGCGCAACCGCGGTCGGGAAAACCCCGTCCCGGCGGCGGGGGAGGCAAATGATTTTGTTGCCGGCGATATTGCTGTGCAGGATTTTCAGGCAAGCCATTCAGCAACTGCCGGCGACGACGCACAAACCGGTCAGACCACGCCGCCGCCCGCTGTCGACGGTCCTGAACATGCCCTGGAAAGGCGTCCGCCGGCAAATGCGCGACCGTCCGGTCACGGCAAAGGGCGCGGACGCAACGCACGCCGCTCACGAGGTGGCCGCGATGGCGGACAAACGGCAGACGCGGGGTACGAGGCCGCCGGCAACGTGCGGGGCGCCGAAGCATTTGGTAACACTGTTGCGGCAAATGCGGTTAACGACAATATTGGCAATCAAATCCGCAACGATTCGTTTGGCGGACAAGACGAAGGCCCGGACGACGCCATTGGCAATCGCATCACGCCGCCCCGCGGTGGCCAAGGCCCAGGTGGCAACCCGCCAAGTGGTCGCGGCAGGGGGCCGGCTGGCGGTGGAAGAAACCAGGGTCAGCGCCGCAGCGGCCCGGCGGGTACGCCGGGTGGGCAGGGACCGGCAGTTGGCGGGCAGCGACATTCACGCGGACGCCGCAAACCGCCTAATGGTACCGACAACTCGGGAAATCGATAGTCGCGGGTGGTCCGCGTTGGATTGATGCCGGCTACTTGCTGGCCAACAGCGTTTCACGGTCGACCACAAACACCACCTCGTCGCCAATGCTCGTCTCTGGCCAAACAAACGGCGTTTTTGGAAACGCTTTTTCAACACCGTCACGATTAAAGCCGACTTCGACCACCAATACGCCGTTGGCGTACAGGTGGTTGGTTGCGGCGGCCATGATGGTACGCACGTGATCAAGACCGTCCTCACCCGACGCCAGCGCCATTTCAGGTTCGCGACGGTATTCTTCCGGCAGCCTTGACATTGACTCGGACGAGACGTACGGCGGATTGCTGATGATCACATCGTAGTGTTTTGCGCCCAATGATTCAAACATATCCGACGCGACAAGATTGATGCGGTCGTCCAGGCCGTAGTCGCGAATATTTTTGCGGGCAACCTCCAGTGCATCGTGCGACGCGTCAACCGCGTCGACGGTCGCATGCGGAAACGACAGCGCCGCGAGGATGGCCAAGCATCCCGAACCGGTGCAAAGGTCAAGCACGCGCCCGACGGCGCGGGGATTTTCCACCCAGGGCGCCAGATCATCACGCAACAATTCGGCGATAAATGAGCGCGGGACAATCACGCGTTTATCAACATAAAACTTGTATTCACCCAGCCACGCTTCGTGGGTCAAATAGGCGACGGGAATTCGTTCACGCACGCGTCGCTCGATCACGCCCAACACCGCATCACGCTCGGCGCCGGTCAACTGTGCATCGAGAAATGGTTCGAGCCGATCCAACGGCAAATGCAGCGTATGCAGGATAAGGTAAACCGCCTCGTCATAAGCCGACGCGGAGCCGTGGCCGAAGAACAGCTTTTGTTCGATGAATTGGCTGACCGCGAATCGAAGCAGATCGCGCACGCTGGAAAGTTCACGACGGGCGGCGTCGTATATGCCGATGTCGCTGGCGCCTTCCGCGGAATTGCCGGACGGCAGGGGTGTCAATTTTGTCGATGACGCAGACGACGCTTTGGTGGGCATTGTTGTAGGCCTTTTCTAATTAACGCGATCGGCTGATCCGGTCATGCCGCTATCTGCTTGCAATGGCAATAATCGTCCATCGCGCGCCGCGACGGTGGGTCCAACCCGGTCGTCGATGTATTTGCGCAATTTGTGCTTGCCGCCCGCCATGAAAAATGCCTCCGCCATGACGAACAGCGGGCCGATCGCAAGCCCCATCACATCGTCGGTAAACGCCGGTTTGACGCCCTCATATCGGTGTCCGACAAACTGGATGATCCAGCCGGCGACAAATAGTGCAAACGCAAGCCAGAGCGCAACCGCCCAACCGGTCTGTGACGAAATCAACGACGCGGCCACGCCACAAATCACCAGAAACACCAACATTGCCAATCCAATTGAACGGTCCAGCCAAAGGTAGTATCCGCCCGCCAGTCCAATTGCAATCCAGCCGGCATGGAGGGGCCCGACGGATAGTTGCGCGAGTGCCAGCACCACCGAAAAGACGATGACGGGCACGCCGACAAAATGGGTGGCGATATTGCGCCGGTCGCGGTGGTAAGCGGCGTATTGTGTCAGGTGTTGTTCGATGTTTTTCACGGTGCTGGGGAAGATCAGGTATGGCCGACGCAGTTTTGTGGCGGCCGGATGAGTTTATCAGTTCGTGCCGACTGCTGAAATGTGACCAGCACCAGGCTTCCTTGGCAGTGATGTCAGCGCGCTGGTCGGGAACGGCACGAACCTCTTATATTCAAATGCAACCGATTGGCTGCCAATCTGAAAAACATTGAATGGCGGCTGTTTTCAGGCAAAAACAGCTCGAAAGTCTCACCAGTAAACGACTTTCATTTTCGGGTAACGAGTGCCACGCCACACGCTGATACAACCAGCCCGCCTATCGCAAGCGCCGACAATGACTCCTGAAAAAGAAAGAACGCCATGATGGCAGTGACCGAAGGGGTCAGGAAAAACAGGCTCACCACACTTGACGCGGCGCCATGCCGGATCATGAGATACAACAACGAGATTGCGCCAATCGAAAGCACAACAGCAAGCCAGAAAATGGCAAACACAAACTGCGTCGCCCAAACCACCGCGCGGGTTTCAAAGACCAAGGAAAGCGCGAATAGAAGAACACCGGTCGCGGCGAATTGGATGACGCCACCCGTCCGCAAGTCCATCGTCTGGCAAAACCGTTTTTGGTACAACGTACCGAGCGTAATGCCAAGTAGTGCCACCGTTGCGGCGGCAAGCGCATCGACGCGTACCCCGTCCGATGCAAATTTACTGGCGATGACCATTACCACGCCGATGAATCCTAGCCCCATCCCAAGCCATTGAATACGACCGAGGCGGTCGTTGAGCAACATGCCGGAAAGAAACGCCGTCAACAGCGGCTGTAATCCGGCGATCAGCGCAATAAATCCGAGTGGAAGTTCGAGCCTGATGGCGTACAACACGCCCGACAGGTAGGTGGCGTGCACCAGCAACCCGGCCACCGCAATATGTCCGCCGGTTTTCCAGTCGCGCGGCCACGGTGCCCGCGTTGCCGCTGCGACGCCCAGCAAAATCGACACAACAATCACCATCCTGATTGCCGTGAGCGTGAAAGGCTCGGCGAATGGCAGGGCGTACCGCGACCCGATAAAGCCGGTACTCCAGAGCAGCACAAACAGTGCGGGTGCGGCATCGAGCCAGTCCGGCTTGTTGGATTCGTTGTTAGGCAAGAGTCGAAGCCGGTGGTCGGTATGCGTGATTATGGCATCGGCCGGCATCAACGCCCACTTTACGACCCAGATCAAGCTGATGGGTTTCATAACCATCGTGAGGTGTCATACAATGCCGTACCGCTGGTCAAAAAGGTACAATCAAAAATGTATCAAGACTGGCAAGATCACCCAAAAAAACCAATCTGTTGAATTCAATAGGGGGAGCCATGCATTTACGCAATCCGAAGGACTTCTGGGCCGGCGTGTTGTTTGCCGCCATTGGTTTTGCTTTTGCCATCGTCGTCAAAGTGGCGGAATACCCGATGGGGACGGCGAGTCGCATGGGCGCGGGATATTTCCCTTTCGTGCTGGGCACAATACTCGGCATTCTCGGGTTGATCATTACTGCCAGGGCGCTGGTATCTGACGGCGATCGTGTGCCAAAGTTTGCGTGGCGGCCGATCATTTTTATTTTGGGTGCGGTGATCATATTTGGCCTGACCGCGAAGACGATTGGATTGGCAATCGCAATTGTGGTGCTTGTCATGATCGCTGCGTTTGGTGGTCACGAATTCAGATTGAAGGAGCAGTTGATCGCCAGTGTAATTCTGGCGATTGGTTCTATTGCTGTATTTGTCTACGGGTTGAAGTTGCCGTTTCCCATTTGGCCTTCGTTTGTTGGTTAAGGAGAAGACTCAATGGATGCGTTAATTGCAAATCTAAGTCTCGGCTTCAGTGTGGCGTTGCAGCCCGAGGCGCTGATGTATTGTTTGATTGGCTGTTTGCTGGGCACGCTGATTGGTGTCTTGCCCGGGATCGGCCCGGTCGCCACCATTGCGATGTTGTTGCCTGCAACCTTTGCGTTAAAGCCGGAATTTTCACTGATCATGCTGGCCGGTATCTATTACGGTGCGCAATATGGCGGATCAACCACTGCAATCTTGGTCAATATTCCCGGTGAATCATCGTCCGTGGTGACCGCGCTCGACGGTTACCAAATGGCCCGCAATGGACGTGCCGGCGCTGCCTTAACGGTTGCAGCACTGGGCTCATTTTTTGCCGGATGTGTCGCCACGGTCTTGCTCGCGGTGGCCGCGCCACCCCTGGCCGAGATTGCCTTCAAGTTTGGGCCGGCGGAGTATTTTTCACTGATGACACTGGGTCTGATTGCCGCTGTGGTGCTGGCGCACGGTTCGGTGGTCAAGGCCATCGCCATCGCCATGATCATTTTGGGGCTGTTGCTCGGG
>JANOEV010000507.1:0-2233 GCA_031413695.1 Burkholderiales bacterium | reverse complement strand
CCGCCGAACTTGATACGGCCGCCTTGACGCGATCGCGTATCTTGATCAATTCGTCGATAAAAAAATTGACCGTCGAGCCGGTGCCAACACCGATGACGGCGTCGTCGGGCACGTAGGTCATGGCGGCCTTGGCGGCGGCTGCTTTAAGGGCGTTTTGGTCGGGAATTGATGCCATGCCGCTAGGATAGCGAATTTCTTGGTACATTGGGGGTGTTGCCATGAAATTCCCGCTGTGTGCAGCCAAATAAGTTGCCAAAAGAGTTGCCAATCCCGATCGTCAAAATATGCAAAACGATTACCTGAAAAAAATTCTGCAGGCACGTGTGTATGACGTCGCCATCGAGTCGCCGCTGGAGCGCTCGGTCGGTATTTCGGACGCGCTCAAGAACAACATTTTGCTCAAGCGCGAGGATTTGCAGCCGGTGTTTTCGTTCAAGTTGCGCGGGGCGTACAACAAGATGGCGCATCTCTCACCGGCCGAACTCAAGCGCGGCGTGATTTGTGCGTCGGCGGGCAACCATGCACAAGGCGTGGCGCTGGCGGCGGAAAAGCTCGGCTGCAAGGCCACCATCGTCATGCCGACCACCACCCCAGATATCAAGATTGATGCGGTTCGGCGCCGCGGCGCGACGGTGTTGTTGCATGGTGACAGTTACCATGAGGCCGGCATTTACGCCAAGAAGCTGGCGAAGGACAAGAAACTGACCTATGTCCACCCGTATGATGACCCGCTGGTGATTGCCGGGCAGGGCACCATCGGCATGGAAATCCTGCGCCAACACCAACGCCCGATTGATGCCGTGTTTGTACCGGTCGGTGGCGGTGGGTTGATCGCCGGGATTGCCGCGTACATCAAGGCGTTGTCGCCCACGACCAAAATCATCGGTGTCGAGCCGGTGGATTCAAACGCGATGTCAGCCTCGCTCAAGGCCGGTAAAAGGGTCACGCTTGCACACGTCAATCTGTTTGCCGACGGGGTTGCCGTCAAGGAAGTCGGCGAAGAAACATTTCGACTCGCCCGGCTGTTGGTTGATGAAATGGTGCTGGTGACAACCGATGAAATTTGCGCCGCCATCAAGGATATTTTTCAGGATACCCGCTCGATCATGGAGCCGTCGGGCGGTCTGGCGCTGGCAGGCATCAAGCGCTACATCGAAAAGACCAAAGCAAAAAACAAAACCTTTGTCGCGATTTGTTGCGGTGCCAACATGAACTTTGACCGGTTGCGCTTTGTTGCCGAGCGCGCATTGGTCGGTGAACATCACGAGGCACTGCTTGCCGTGACAGTGCCTGAAACGCGCGGCAGCTTTAAACGTTTTTGCGAGACCATCGGCCCGCGCAACATCACCGAGTTCACCTACCGTATCGCCGATGCGAAACAAGCGCATGTATTTGTCGGTGTCGCAATCAAGGGCCGTGACGAGCCGAAGAAACTGGTTGCACACTTCAAGAAGCACGGCTTTCCGGCCATCGATCTCTCTGATGACGAAATGGCAAAGCTGCACGTGCGGCATCTGGTCGGCGGGCACTCGCCGTTGGCGCGCGAAGAACAGATTTATCGCTTTGAATTCCCGGACCGGCCGGGGGCGTTGATGAACTTCTTGTCGAGCATGTCGCCCAACTGGAATATCAGCCTGTTCCACTACCGCAACCACGGCGCGGATGTCGGGCGTATTTTGGTCGGCCTGCAGGTACCAAAAAATGAGCGCGCACGCTTCGACAAATTCCTGAAAACGCTCGGCTATGCCTATGCCGATGAGACCAACAATCCTGCGTATCGATTGTTTCTAAAGTGAAACGCTAATATCGGCCGACGTTTTCAGGCGATTATGCTTGAAAACGTCCGCCATATCTGGTGTTTACTTTTTGTTAGACGCCGATTTTTCGGCCTTCTTCTCTTCCGGTTTGTAGTCGCCGATCACACCCTTGAGCGGGCAGGGTTTGAAGATCGGGCATTTGGCACATCCTGAAACAAGGGCGACAGGGCAGAGCGTCATGGTGGTTTCCTTTTTATGTGCGGGCGCCTGATTCGGCGTGTCAGCCTAATGTTACGCCGCTTTGCCCAACAGCGTGACCAAAGTGCATGACGCGACCGGGTTTCACACAGTCCCTCCGGAGCTTCCGCCAACACCGGTTTTTGACCGGTCACGCCGTTTCCCTGCCATTCGTCGCATTTGCGACCGGCGGAATATTGCGCGCGGCATGATGCGTTCCACAACGCTTCGCCCGACCA
>JANOEV010000506.1:0-7158 GCA_031413695.1 Burkholderiales bacterium | reverse complement strand
GCTGGGGGTCGAGCGGGTACTGATGTTGCTTGCTGAAAACCCGCCCGAAGGCATCGAAACACTTGACGGGTATATCGTGTATGGTGCCGGTGAATCTGCCGCGGCATGGATGCTCGCCGAGCAGTTGCGTGACCGCGGGCTGACGGTCGCTTTGCACGGTGGCGGCGAGCAATCGGTGGCCAGTTTCAAGTCGCAAATGAAGAAGGCTGATGCGAGCGGCGCGCGCTTTGCTATCATCTTGGGTTCTGATGAGCTCGCCCAGCAAAAGGTCACGCTAAAGAACCTGCGCGGCGGTGAGCAAGTCATGGTTTCGCTTGACGAGGCGGTTTCACAAATGTGGGACACCGTTGAGTTGCTGCAACCGGAAATTTCGAATAGTCATCTAACAAGGTAGTCATCAAATGTCAGCGTACGATCTAGAAGAGCAGGAACGCATTGCCGCAATCAAGGATTGGTGGGACAAATGGGGCACGTGGGTATACGCGGCGCTCATCGCTTTTTTCCTTGGTATTGCGGGCACACAAGGCTGGAAGTATTTTCAAAAGGGACAAGTCGTCGAGGCGGAGACGTTGTTTCTGAGCGTGCAAAAGGTCGCGCAAGAAATGGCCGTGACCAAGGAATGGAAAAAGCTTTCCGATGCGGCAACCGCGCTCGCGGAGAAATTTCCCGCGACATTTTATGCAACCGATGTTCAATTGATGGCGGCGAAGGCGGCATTTGATGCGGGTGACCTCGCGCAGGCGAAAAAACATCTTGATTGGGTGGTTGAGAACGGCCGCGATTCACATCAGAACGTCGCAAAAGTCCGTCTGGCGGCGCTGCTTGTCGATGAGAAAAAATTTGACGACGCGCTGAAAATGCTCGGCACGATCAAGGGCGATGGCTTTGCGTCCGCGGTGTCGGATTTGAAGGGTGACATCTACGCCGCACAGGGGCGCCGCGATGAAGCGCGTGCGGCGTTTGAGCTCGCCGTTGATAAGGCTGAGCAACGCAGTCCGTTAAAGCAGATCTCACAGGCAAAATTGGACGCGTATGGTGGTGCTGTCGAAAAGCCCGCTGAAAAAAAGGCGGACGACAAAGCCGCCGATAACAAGGATGCAGCAGGAGTGAAGAAGTGATCAGTTCCGGCAAAACCAATGATCGTTGCGCGGCGGGCAAGCCGCCGGCAGGTGCGGTACGTTCGCTTGCAGCCGGCCTTGCCCTTGTCTCGCTGGCCGGCTGTGGGTTGTTTGGCAGCGACAAGAAGCTCACGTCGCTTACAGAAATACGCGATTCATCCATCTCGCTGCAATGGTCGGCAAGTGCCGGCTCGCAAAAGGGGTTTTTGTTTGCGCCGGCAGTCGGCGACAAGGTTATCTACACCGCGGCAAACGACGGGTCCATCAATGCGATTGCCGATCAGGGCGGGCGCAGCGTATCGCGTTTCGATGCAAAGGCAAGATTATCCGCAGGCGTCGGCTATGGAGAAGACACCATTGTTGTCGCAAATGTGCAGGGCGAGGTATTGGCGTTTGATGGCTCGGGCAGGTCGCTTTGGAAAACATCACTCGCCGGCGAGATTCTGGCGGCGCCTTTGGTGACAAAAACCAGCGTGATTGCACGGACAGCCGACGGACGATTGTTTGCGCTTAGCCGTGCCGATGGCAAACGCAAATGGGTATTCACCCGTACCGCGCCAACACTGACGCTTCGGACGGGTGCCAGCGTCATTGTCAGTCGTGGTGTTATTTATGCGGGTTTCCCTGGTGGAAAAGTGGTTGCGATCGAACTTGAAACCGGTCGTCCGGTCTGGGAGTCGACCATTTCGCTGCCGCGTGGCACCACTGAACTTGAGCGCATCGCCGACGTGGCGGGCGTGCCGGTGAATGACGATTCGCGTGTCTGCGCCGCGGTTTATCAAGGCCGGACAGGCTGTGTCGAATCGCTCAGCGGCAATGTCTTGTGGTCGCGCGATATTTCAAGCGCCGACGGTGTCGCGGTCGATGCAAAACATCTGTATGTTGCCGATACCGACGGCAATTTGACCGCGCTCGATAAAATTTCCGGCGCAACGGTTTGGAAACAGGAAAAATTGCAACGTCGTGACTTGGGTACACCGGTGGCGGTAAACGGGCGTATCTTACTCGGCGACCGGCTCGGCTTTGTGCACGCCCTGGCACCCGATACCGGTGAGTTGACCGGCAGGGTTCAGACCGATGGCAGTCGTGTTCTCTCGATAGTTGCGAATGGTGGACGGGTCATCGCGCAAACCGAAAAAGGCGGGGTGTACGCGATCGCCGTACGTTAAGCCTTCGCCAGCCGTTGTTCAAAGTCGCAAACGAGCGTAAGTCGTCAGCAGTCAAGTAGCCAAGCGGAAAAGTCAAAAACGTTGGTTTGAATATGTCGCGCCGGCAAATCCCGGCGCGGCCGCAACGTTTTGAGATCATTATGAAACCAACTATTGTTATTGTCGGCCGGCCCAACGTCGGAAAATCGATGTTGTTCAACCGCCTCACCAAAACGCGTGATGCGTTGGTTGCGGATTTGCCCGGGTTGACGCGGGATCGCCATTACGGCCACGGTCGCGGTGCGTCCAAACCTTTTCTGGTCGTCGATACCGGCGGGTTCGAGCCCAAGGTCACAGACGGCATTTTGCATGAGATGGCCAAACAAACGTTGCAGGCGGTTGCCGAAGCCGACGCCATTCTGTTTGTGGTTGACGGACGCCAGGGACTGACGCCGCAGGACAAGATTATCGCCGAACGCTTACGTCAGACGGCACACCGTGATGGCGGCGCACAACAGATTCCGGTCATGGTTGCGGTCAACAAGGCCGAGGGCATGGACGAAAATATCGTCACCGCCGAGTTTCATGAGTTGGGGTTGGGTGTGCCGGTGGCAATCTCCGCCGCGCACGGCGAAGGCGTGCGACAGTTGATCGAAGACATGCTGGAGAATTTTCCCGCTGCCGAGGAGGAGGCCGACCCCAAGCATCCAAAAATTGCCATTATCGGTCGGCCAAATGTCGGCAAATCGACATTGGTTAACAAGCTCTTGGGTGAGGAGCGGGTGATTGCATTTGATGAGCCTGGAACCACGCGCGATTCAATATTTGTCCCGCTGCAGCGCAACGGCAAGGATTACACCCTGATCGACACCGCCGGTATCCGCAGGCGCGGCAAGGTTTTTGAAGCAGTCGAAAAATTTTCGGTAATCAAAACACTTCAAGCCATTGCTGATTGCCATGTGGTTATTTTGGTGTTGGACGCAAGGCAGGAAGTATCGGAACAGGACGCGCATATCGCCGGGTTCATCGTTGAATCGGGGCGGGCGCTGGTTGTTGCCATCAATAAATGGGACAACCTCGACGAATACACCCGCGAACGGACCAAGGTCGATTTTGACCGCAAGCTGCATTTTTTGAGCTTCGCCCACATGCATACCATTTCAGCCAAGGACGGTATGGGGCTGAATCCGTTGTTTGCATCGGTCGACAACGCGTTTCAGGCTGCCATGGCAAAACTTTCGACGCCGAAGCTGACGCGCGCGCTAATGGCGGCCACAGCGGCGCACCAACCACCTTTGAATGGTCTGCATCGGCCAAAAATGCGATACGCCCATCAGGGTGGACACAACCCACCACTGGTGATTGTGCATGGTTCGGGACTTGACGGCGTGCATGAGAGTTACGTTCGTTACCTTGAAGGTCGCTTCATGGAAACCTTCAAGCTTCGCGGCACCCCACTGCGCGTCGAGCTCAAGCAGGGTGCCAATCCGTTCCGCGGCAGAAAACCGCCGGCACTGACCAAGGGCCAAGAAGACAAGCGCCGCCGCGGTCGAATTCGAATGAAGCGCAAATATGCATAACCTGGCGTATAGGGAAAATAGCCATATATAACAAATGGTTAGTTGTTTCCCCTGGTTTGAAAATGAAATTCGAGCGGCAAACAATGATTGGGCGTCGACAATTTACGGATAGCGCGCTATTCATCGCTTTCGGGTGCGCCAATCCTCGCTCTGCGCAATGTTCAACGTCCGCAAAATCTGTCATCATTGCGGAACAAATCTGGCGGTTGTTATGTCAGACGCATGTTTACCGCAACGCAGCATTTTTGGATTGCGTACATAATCATCCGGCTTCGTCCTTTTTTATCTTGCCAGCCTTTGGCAAGTCGGGTCGGATACAACCTGGTTGGAGAATAAGAATATGAGTACAAAAGGGCAACTACTACAAGACCCGTTCCTGAATATTTTGCGTAAGGAACATGTCCCTGTTTCAATTTACCTGGTCAACGGAATCAAACTGCAAGGCCAAATCGAGTCGTTTGACCAGTATGTGGTGTTGTTAAAAAACACCGTGACCCAAATGGTCTATAAACACGCAATTTCGACGGTTGTCCCCGCGCGTGCGGTGTCGGTTCCATTCGACGCGCCTGCTGGCGAAAACTGATCGTCGAGTAGTGTTGGCTGGATGCAGGCAACAGTTTCCCGTTGCCTGAGCCGTTTGCAGCTTGCAGAATATTGTTTTCCGTCTGCGTTCGGGTGACCGGTTCCCGCTTGCATTGGGGCGCGCCGGCCTCATATGAGAAATAGCATCCCGCAGCGACCTCATTTTCTGCGCCGCGTCCAAATCACTCGGGCGCAGCTTGTAAACCAAACGCCGCATATTTAAGCGATCCTTTGAAGCCACCTTTCCCGTCAACAACCGCCAGTCGCGTCAACGCCATATTGCTGGTGCTTGATTTCGGCGATGGCGGGCTGGACTCACGAATCAGCGAAGCGCGGGAATTGATCATGAGTGCCGGTGCCAGCGTGGCGGCAAGTCTCACCGGCCGGCGCCAAAAGCCGGACGCCGCCACATTTGCCGGCAGTGGCAAGGTGGAAGAAATAAAACTTCTGGTTGACGAGCACGAGGCATCGTTGGTGGTCATTGACCACCAACTTTCGCCGATTCAAATTCGCAACCTTGAGCATGCACTCGGTGCTGACCGCGTACGGGTGATGGATCGTACCGATTTGATCCTCGAAATTTTCAGCCAACGTGCTCGTTCGGCGGAAGGCAAGTTGCAGGTCGAACTGGCGCAAATGCAGCATCTTTTGACGCGCCTGGTCAAAGGCTGGACCCACTTGGAGCGGCAGCGCGGCGGTATCGGCGTCCGCGGCGGGCCGGGTGAGTCGCAACTGGAGATTGACCGTCGCCTGGTTGGTGATCGCATCAAGCGATTGAAGGAAAGACTGGCCAAACTGGAGAGGCAGCGCACCACCCAGCGATCGGGTCGTCGTCGTACCGGCACATTCTCGGTATCGCTGGTTGGCTACACGAATGCCGGAAAATCAACGTTGTTCAACCGCTTGACCCGCGCAGACACCTACGTCGCCGATCAGCTTTTTGCAACACTTGATACGACCACGCGCCGCATGTTTTTGACGCCCGGTTACAGTGTTGCGCTTTCCGATACGGTTGGCTTCATACGTGAATTGCCGCACGGCCTGGTTGCCTCGTTTCATGCGACCCTGACGGAAGCATTGGAAGCAGATGTGTTGTTACACGTGATTGATGCGTCTAACCCGGCGCGCGAGCAGCAAATTGAAGATGTCGAAAAAGTGCTTGCGGAAATCGGTGCCGATCACATTCCACAAATCAGGTTGTTGAACAAGATCGACCGACTTGACGGCAATTTCCCCGCATCCTTGCTGCGCGATGAGAGTGGTAAAATTTGCGAGATTCGGTTGAGTGCCGTCACCGGGGAGGGAATCGACCTGTTGCGTGGCGCGCTCGAAGCGTTTTCGAATGTTTCGCTGGAGGTCAGCGCCGGCGAGCAGGACGATTCTTTACCAAAGGAACCTTTGGTGGCAATTAGTACCAAATCAGCACCCAGCGTTAGCCAACCGTCAGAACTGCGATTGCGGCCGACATATCATTGATGTTTAGTTTTGGAGTAGTGCCATGCGGTTGAGTACAAGATCGTTGTTCATTCAAATTGTGGCGGTCGCGGGGGCGCTGATTGCTTACCCTCTCCTGCGCCTGCGGCAAATGGTGGCACTGCGCTTTCGCCGCCAGTCTGCAGCGTCGGATGTGGCTGGCGATGGTATTTCTGAAATGTCGCTGAATGATCCGCAATGGGGCAAACGTGGCGGTGGTAACAATAGTGGCGGCGGCAACAATGACGGCCCGCCTGACCTGGATCAGATCATCAAGAAATTCAGCGACAAGATTTCCGGGTTGTTTGGCAAAAAGCCTGCCGGCAACAATAATAATGGTGGTGGTGGTGGCTTTAACGGACCTTCTGGTGCCGCAATGGGCGGTGGCTTCGCCTTGGCGGCAAGTTTGGCGCTGGCGGTATGGCTGGCAACCGGGTTCTATATCGTTGAGGAGGGCAGCCGCGGCGTTGAGTTAAGACTTGGAAAATATGCCCAAACCACGTCGCCCGGCCCCCGTTGGCATTGGCCGTACCCGTTTGAAACGGTTGAAGTGGTGAATATTCAGAATTTGCGCGCCATCGAGGTCGGCCATCGAAACAATCAGAAAACCAAGATGAAAGAAGAAGCGCTGATGCTGACGGAGGATCAAAACATCGTTGATTTGCAGTTTGCCGTGCAATATTTGTTGAGCAGTCCGGAAGAGTACCTGTTTAATAACCGCAGCCCGGACGAGGCGGTGCGTCAGGTCGCCGAAACAGCGATGCGCGAAGTGGTCGGCAGCAGCAAAATGGATTTTGTGTTGTATGAAGGTCGCGGCGAAATTGCCTCTCGGGTGAAAGTGTTGATGCAGGATATTTTGAACCGCTACAAGACCGGCATATCCATTTCAAACGTCAATCTGCAGAATGCACAACCACCGGAGCAGGTGCAGGCGAGTTTCGACGACGCCGTGCGTGCCAAGCAGGATAAGGAGCGGCTCAAAAACGAGGGTGAGGCATATGCAAACGACATTATTCCAAAAGCAAGAGGTTTGGCCGCACGTCTGATCGAAGAGGCAAACGGACACAAACAACGTGTGGTGGCCAATGCGCAGGGTGATGCGTCGCGTTTCTCAGCGGTGGTTGCAGAGTATGAAAAAGCCCCACAAGTCACGCGTGAGCGCATGTACCTGGACACGATTCAACAGGTGATGCAAAACACCAGCAAGGTGGTGGTTGATCAAAAGGGCGGACAAAATCTGCTGTATTTGCCGCTCGA